>CAYVLO010000012.1:0-21032 GCA_964452125.1 uncultured Anaerolineaceae bacterium
CGTTATCGATCCTCGCCCGGGAGGAAGCGGCTCTTTTTGAGATACTGATTGAGCATTTCCACGTTGTAGCGGCGGTGGCCTCCGGGCGTGCGGTACGGTACGATCAAGCCCTCCTGCTCGATCTTGCGCAGAGTAAACAGGCTAACCCGCAAATACGCCGCCGCTTCCTTGGCGGTAAGTAGCTTTTTCGTGTCCATTCAATTCCCCCCTGATGAAAAGTCAAAACTTGGCCAGCAGCGCCGCGCTATTCCGATGCTGACTGTGAAGGTGTGACATCCAGGGACGACCTGGTGCCTGATGGCGCGAGAGCCAACCGGTTCCCTTTCCAGCGAACAGCGCGCACCGGCCCTGGAATGTCCACCAGGCGATCCCTTTGAGTCTGGAACAGAGCCGGCTCGCCGCTCGTATAGTAGGTCACCCGGCCTACCCCCTCGTAGCGCAGCCCTCCCACATTCGCAAGAACCCGACCCGTCTGACGCGCCACAGCAGGCGCCGGATCGACAATGAGAACCCCGGGTCCCACAATCCGCTCCAACGTGGGGCGCAAAAAGGGGTAGTGGGTACAGCCCAAGACCAACGAATCCACCCCCTGAGCCAGCATAGGCTCCAGGTAGCTGCGCAACAAGGCTTCCGTGCGAGGGTCCTCCGTCAGGCCATCTTCCACTTGCTCCACCAGCCCCGGACAGGCCTGGGTGTGGATCACCGTGTCGTGGGCAAAGCGCTCGACCAGGCGGGCAAAGAGCTCTCCCTGAAACGTGGCGGGCGTGGCGATCACGCCGATGTGCTGGCTCGTCGTCTGTTCAGCGGCCGGTTTGACAGCCGGTTCCATACCCACGATGGGGAGGTCGAAACGCCGCCGCAACGTGTGCAAGGCCACAGCCGAAGCGGTGTTGCAGGCCACCACCACGATGGCAGCCCCCCGGCTTTGCAGAAAAGCTGTAATCTCTGTGGCAAATTCCCGGATCTGTTTCTGTTGCCGGCTGCCATACGGCACATGGGCCGAATCGGCGAAATAGACGACGTCCTGGCGGGGCCACTGGCTCACAATTTCGCGCAGCACCGATAGGCCGCCCACGCCCGAGTCGAACACGCCGATCATGCTGCTACAGGCCTTCTGCACGCTCACGGTCGACTCACCTGGGGCGTGATGCCTCGATAAACGCGCCGAAAATCCGGCGGGCGCTGACATCCCTATCGACCAGGGCCTCTGGATGCCATTGCAAGCCAAGGGCAAAGGGGTGATTCACTCCTTCCACCGCCTCGACGACGCCGTCCGGCGCCCGGCCGCTGATAACCAGCCCCGGCGCCACCTCCTTGAGGGCCTGGTGGTGGAAACTATTAACGCCCAGCGCGTCGGCCGCCACAAGCTGGGCCAGGCGTGTTCCCGCCTCGACTGACACCGTATGGGACAGATGATCCCGGCGAGTGCGAGGGATCCGCTCGTGTCGTTGGGCGCCCGGCACCTGAGAAGGAATATCCTGGACCAAGCTGCCGCCTAATGCCACGTTCAACACCTGGATGCCCCGACAGATGGCCAGTAGGGGCATCCCCTCTTCCATAGCCCAGCGGGCCAGGGCCAGCTCGGTCTCGTCCTGCTCCCGGTCGACCTTGCCCAGTTTTTCGTGAGCAACTTCTCCGTACCAGGCAGGATCGACGTCCTCGCCGCCGGGCAACAGCAACCCATCGAGCGACTCGTAGATGCGGCGGAGCAGATCCTTATTCGACAGATGAGGGATCAGGACGGGCGCCCCTCCCGCATCGACCAGGGCGCGGACGTAGGATCGATTCTGGGCCAGGCGGCTGCGCGATCGGCTCCGCGAAGGCGTAATCGAAAAACAGGTCAGGCCAACGAGAGGCAGTTGCAGGTCGGACAAGGACGGATTCTCCAGCCCCTTGGGTGATGGCTTGGGGCGCCTCAGGCCCCGGCCGTCGGGGTGACCGGAACCGTCGTCGTGAGGGTGGGAGCCGGGGGCGCCGTGGTCGCCGTGGGCGGGGCAACCGTCGGTGTGGTCAACACCATCGTGGGTTCGATCGTGGGGGCCTCGGTTGCTTCTGTTGCGGGTTCTACGGTCTCTGTACCGGTCATCACGGGGGTTACCGTGGCCTCAGTGACGTCGTCGCCAACTTTTTCAAAGACTTGGTCGACCACCTCGCCCAATTCCCCCAGGGTCCCCAACTGCTGTCCGTTGACGGTGACCAGGACCACCCCGGCATTTCCGATCCGCAACTCGATGCGGTTCTGACCGTACCAGGATCGGTAGGTATCCTGGGCCAGTTCACCCTGAAATTGGCGCACGCCATCCACGGTCACCTGGATCCAGGAGGTATCGGTAAAGACCAGCTCCAAAAACACACCCGTATATACTGGTGAGGTGGGCGGAGGAGAAGGCGACACCCGGATCGTGGGAGGGGGGCTCACCTCCAGGGTGGGGGTTGAGGCTGCAGCCAAAGTAGCCTCCGGGCTCACAGGTTCTACCGTCACCACAGTGGGCAAAGACGTAGCCGTGGGAGGTTGAGAGGTGAACGTAGCCGCCAGAGTGGGTTGCGGCGTGGGATTCACCGGGTTCCACCACTGCATCAGGTAGGGATAGCCGAACCAGGCCGCCGCCCCCAGGGCAGCCACCAGGAGAACGGCAGCCAGCAGAACGCCAACCCCCCGCCGTCTCCGCAGAAAGCTCGGCATCTTGTGCAAGGGTACTGGCTCAAATGGCCCCTCAAACGGCGAAGCCTCGCTCGCCATGGGCGGCGATTCAAGCTCGGGGGCAGGGGACAACTGCGAAAAACGTACCTGGGCCTCCTTGGGATCAAGGCCCAGATACGCTGCATAGTTGCGCAAAAAACCCCGGCCCACCACCGGGTCAGGCAAGGCGTCGACATCGCCGCTCTCCAAGGCCTTCAAAGAGCGCATGCGAATCCGCGTTTCCGCTTCAGCCTGCTCCAAACTGATGCCGAGTTCCTCTCGGCGCTGCTGCAACCATTCGCCCCAGGGGCGCTCGTTGTCCTCAGTCATGTGCCCCACTATACCCGCACTACAGGCAATTGTCAAATTCTCCCGCCGAATGCACGAGACCGGGCGACCCCGCTTGAGGCTAGCAGTCTGTCGGAGAGGGTTGTCATTCTGAGGAACGGAGGCGGCAAAGCCGCCGGAGCGACGAAGAATCTCGCCATTAGATCCCATTTGACAGCCGAAAAGCGAGATTCTTCGGCCCCTTCGGGGCCTCAGAATGACAAAATAGACGGCGTTTTGCCTCGGTGGTTTTCTCTCCGACAAGCTGCTAGACCATCCCGCTCAGGACTTGGGCGGGCAGGCTATCTCTCGTTTCCAGACTCGCCGCAAAGACCCGCTGCTCGACGGGCGCCAATCGACTTTGGAGATCGGTCAGCAGATGGTCGCGAACCAGAACGAGCGCCCGATCGGCCTCTCCTGCTGCCAGGCGGGGCACAATCGGCGCCAGGCCGATGCCTTGCCACAGCTCCATCTTGCCGATCTCGTCGACGATCAGCAGATCGCAGGCGCCCAGCGCCTTTTCCAGCACCTCCAATGCCCAATCCAACGCCCCCGCGTCAAAAGAGTAGGGGCCGATAGTCGGGCCGCCCAGCTCGCGATCCGTACGCGCCTGGATGCGCCGCTCGCCTGTCAGGATATCCACTCCCCAGATGCCAACTTTTTGCCCGCATGAGTCCTTGATCGCCGGCGACAACAGCCCCCCGCAGCGGATTCCCTGGCTGCGGGCCAGGCCCACCACCCGTTCGATGATGGTGGTCTTGCCCACACCCACTGGCCCGGTCAAAAGCCCGACGACGGCGCTTTTCATTGTTCCGGCCTTTTCACCTCACCCAGCCACTCTTGGGGGACCAGGCAGATAAAGCGCACCACTTCATCACCCACATTCCGCAATTGGTGCATCTCGTTACCCGGCACAAACACCGTGGTGCCCTCGCCGACGGAGACGTCGCCCTGTTCCGTCTTGAACTTCCCCCGGCCTGCCAGGATAAAGATCTCGTGCTCCCACCAGTGGCTGTGATGCGGCGAAGAGAACCCGGGCTGCACCTCAAAAATCCGCATGTTGAAGGTCGGTGCGCCTTCCTCGGGTCCGATGGGCACCCGCATGGTAACGCCTTCGCCCGAAGGCTGGGCCTCTACCTCGCGGAAATCTCGAATTCGAATCATGGTTGCTTTTCCTTTCGTGTTTGTCAAAAGATAAACGATTGTCCCATTTCTGGGAGGCGGCCTAGCGCCTCAGCGTCAGCCAGCGCGCCGTCAACGCCGCCAACTGCCGCCCAATGCCCACATAGCTCCGCCGCTCGGCCAACAGGTCGGCGAACAGATGGATCACGGCCGGATTGCGCACCCCGATCTGGTAACACAGCCGGGGCAGGCGATAAAAGGTGTTGGCCACCCGTCCAGCCATCGTCAAGCTGCGTCCGATGTCGCGCCCAATAGACCGCTCGTACGCCGAGAGATCATCCCGGGCGATGGCTTCCGCGGCAAGACGGCCACTGGCGATGGCGTAGCGGATGCCCTCGCCCAACAGGGGGTCCACCAGCCCGGCGGCGTCGCCCACCAGCAGGCACCGCCGCGTCGCCAACGGCTCCTGGGGCCGAACCCAACTCAGGGGCCAGGAGGGCAACGGATGACCGTGGACGGCCACGCCCGCCAGCCCAATGCCCAGGCGGTCCATTTCGCCCTTGAGGGCCTGGCGCAGGTCTACCCTTCCGGGGCGGAAGCGGCCGATACCCACCGCCAGAAAATCCCCCTTGGGGAACACCCATGCATAGCCCCAGTCCACCGCCGCCAGAGAAAACAGCGCCCGGTTGCCATAGGCCTCGCGGAGAGGGCCACTGTCGGGCAAGGGCACGTGAGCTTCGAGGGTGCCTCCCAACTGCCGGTTGGGGCGCAGGCCCAACATGCGCGCCACCCGCGAAGCGGCCCCGTCGGCGCCCACCAGATACCGGGCGGTCAGCGTCCGGCTGCCCACCTCGACCTGGATCCCATCCTTGTTTTCGCGCACGCCCGTGACCGCCGTCCCCTCGAGCACCTCGGCTCCCGAGTGCGACAGCATAAAGGCGTCGAACTCGCTGCGGACGACCATCGCCACCGGTTTATCGGCCAGCGCCACATCGAGCGTGGGCAGATCCTGGCAAGCCAAGCGAACCTGATCGGGGGCGCTGCACACCAGGCCCTCCAGATCAAAGGGAAAGCGGGCCAACGTCTGGCGAGGGATCGCCCCCCCACAGGCCTTGTAGCGGGGCATTCGCTCTCGCTCGACGACCAGGGTCGACAGCCCCGCCTGCGAAAGGTAAAAGGCAGCGGACGCCCCTCCAGGCCCCCCACCGACGACAATCGCGTCCCAGTCGGGCCGGTTCATGCTCTGCATCCCTGGGGGCAGAGATCGGTGCGGGCGCTTTTGATAGCGGACATGGTGCACCCTGGCGAGCTCTCACCCCTCGTGGGCATGAAAGCTCAGTCCCTCCTCATTGGCATGGACCTGCACGGTTGTGCCGGGGGCGGGATCGGCTTCCAACAGGAAATCAGCCAGGGGCTCGCGCAAGTAGCGCCGGATGATGCGCCGCAAGGGGCGGGCGCCCCACTCGGGTTGGTCATTCTGGGCCAGCATCCAGGTCCGGGCCTCGATACTCACCACCAGCGAAACGCCCCGCGCCTCCAAAAGCTGGGTCTCTTTTTTAAGCATCAGATCCAGGATCTGGCGCAGTTGCTCCTGGGTCAGGGGATGGAACAGGATGATCTCGTCCAGGCGGTTCAGGAACTCGGGGCGAAAGGTGCTCTTGACTGTACGGTTGACTTGCTCTCGGGCCAGGTCGGTGAGCACCGGTTCGGTCAGATACTCTGAGCCCAAGTTGCTGGTCAAAATCAGCACCGTCTCGGAAAAGTTGGTGGTGCGGCCCTGCCCATCGGTCAGCCGCCCCTCCTCCATGACCTGCAACAACACATCCAGGACGCGGGGATGGGCCTTTTCCACCTCGTCGAACAGCATCACAGTGTAGGGCTTGGCCCGTACAGCCTCGGTGAGCTGCCCCCCGCTCTCATAGCCCACATAGCCTGGCGGCGCGCCGATGAGGCGGTTGACCGTGTGCTCCTGCTGGTACTCGCTCATATCCAGGGCCACGGTGGCCTCTTCGTCGCCAAAGAGGAATTCGGCCAGAGCTTTGGCCAGCTCGGTCTTGCCCACGCCGGTGGGTCCCAGAAACAGGAAGGAGCCGATGGGCCGGCCCGGGTCTTTGAGACCCACCCGGGCCGTCTTGACCGCCCGGCTCACCGCCAGCACCGCCTCATCCTGGCCGATGATGCGCTGGTGCAAATGCTCGACCATGTGGGCATAGCGCCCCCGTTCGTCGGCGCCCAGCTTGGCCACCGGGATGCCGGTCATCAGGCTGGCAGCCAGGGTCACATCGTCGCCGTCCAGATGGGCGTCGGAGACGGTCGTGGGACGGAAGGACAGGTGGGGCTGAGCGCCCATGCGCAGCAGCGCGCCGGCGCGATGCAAGAGTTGGAGCGCGCTGGCGGGCAGGCTCGTCTCGCCCAGGTATCGCTTGGCCAGGGTAGCCGCCACGGGCAAGGCGCTCTCCTCGATGGTCAACTCATAGTCGGCTTCCAAACGGGGCTTGTGCACCCGCAGGATTTCGACCGTTTCGTCGTGACCCGGTTCAGGCACTTTGAGCAAATGACTGCGCTCGACCAGGACCGTATTGGAGGCAACCTGCGCCTGGTATTCGGCCTCAGTACAAGTGCCGATCACCACGACCTTGTCATCCAGAAACGCGCGTTGCACGTCGGGCTGGGCGTTGGGAAACTCGGCCTTGAGCACCCCTCCAAAAAAGCGATGGAGGTTGGGCAGAAACAGGGCGCCCCCGGCCGCCTTGCGCCTTCCGGCCTGGAGCGTCCGCGAGGCATCGGCCAGCAACGCGGGTTCGGCGACCTCGATGACCGACTTGAGGGCCTTGGGCCCCTGGCCCTCGGCAATCAGCAGCGCCAGGCTCTGGACCAGCGAGCGCTTGCCCACTCCCGCCGGCCCGACGAGAAGGACGTGGCGATGATTGGCCAGGTTCAACAGGTTGAGGAGGTCGCGCAAGAGATCCTGGCGATAGTACACCGGTTGGAGCTGTCCGTCGCGGGCTAGGGCCACCAGGTCACGGGTGGTGGTCTGCCGAGCCAGGGCGGCGTCCGATAACAGGCTACTCATCGATCTCGGCGTGATGCCTCGTTTTTGTAGCAGCCCCGCCGTCGAAACGCCCGACTGGCTCATCGCCGCCAGCGCATCCTCCGTGCCCACCCAAATCTCGTCCCGCGCGCGGGCGATGGCCCGTCCCTCGTCCAGGACGACGAGCATCTCGTCGCCCAGGGGGACTCGGGCGCCATCTTCCGCCTCGAAATCGAAATCCACGTGGGCTACGTTGCGCGTGCGCGTCTGGTCCTCAACGCTGCGGACCAACTCGTCTAATTGAAAGCCTCGTTCACTGGCAAACCGGGCCAGGAGGCCGTGGGCCGCATACTCTTGGTTGTCCAGGAACGCCAACAGCAGATGCTCGGGCATCATCACCCGCTGTCGAAAGCCACCCATAATGCGGGCCGCCTGGTTCAAAGCGCGGGTCAGTTCTTCGGATGGGATATCCGGGTTCAGAGTCCCCATGGGCACTCACTCCACAGGCGCGAACGATTTTGCCCGGCCGGTCGCGTGGAACAGGGCGCAAGCAACGTCTGCATGCGCTATTGTAGCATTGGCGCGAGGCTTTGTCAAAAGCCCTGCTTTTGCCCGGCAGAGGTAACCTTCGGAGTCGCATGGTTAGAATTCGCGTCCGGAGCATTTTCCCACCGACCTTAGCCAAGGGTGTATTTCAGATTTCTGGATTACATAACACGAATCGAAGCTCCTCAATGTCCAAAGCTTGTCTGACACCATATCGAGGGTGACGCAAAAGTTCAACGGCAGACGCCGTAGCTTTTTGGAGTGCGCGCCTGGCGCAAAGCGCCAGGACGCTTGCTTGCGCGGATTTTTGCGGCAGCAAGCTGCCGCACTCCAGAGGATGTCTACTCACCACCCAAAGGGCGTAACGAAGTCACCCAGAAAGTTGAAATACACCCTTATCCAATCCGATGTTTCGGGCACTTGCCCAATGCCGGATTTTCGGGTATAATCGGGATCAGCACATGCTTGGATGGGCGTCGATAGACGCGAAAGGAGGGCTCTGATGGATTTTCTCAAGAAAATCGCCTTCTACATGGGATTGGTGTTGGGGGTGATCACCACAGCCGCTGCAGGGGCGGTGATATTGACCTACCTCTTCACCGGCAAGCTCCCTGTGGTCAAAATGACGGGGGAAAAGGCCGATCTCGACCTCTTTACCCCCGACGAGGTAGTGACCTTGATTCGATCGCAGGTGGAAAAAACCCAAAGCTCGGCCGAGCCGATTGACCTGGAAGGGGGATGGGGCGATGAGTCCTAAGGATCGAGAATCCTCGCTGGTGGGCACCGGCGCCGAATTCCTGGCGGTGCCTTTTCAATTCATCACCGGCCTTGTAGTGGGGTTGGCTGCGCCCATTGCGGCCATCGGCGCTATGGTGGCTGGAATCCGGCTGTTGACCGGCAAAGTCCCTTTCCTGGATCATGCCTACGAAGATGCTCAGGGCGAGCGGCGGCTTTCGATCAAGCTGGTAGCTCCCGATGAGGTGGAAGGGCTCTTTGCCCAGCATAAGGAAACCATTGGCAAGGACCTGATGGCGCTGCAAGCCGAAATCAAGGCGATTATGGAGGAGGCCAAGGCCGGGGCGCAGAAAGCAGCGCCCGAAGAGATCGAGGTCCCGCCGGTTGCGGGTGCTTAGAGGGAGCGCGGGCTTGCCCGGCACTTGACTTTCACCCCCTTTTTGGCTATAATGGGCCCATAAGCGCGGGTGTGACGCAGTGGTAGCGTACCTGCTTCCCAAGCAGGCTGTCGTGGGTTCGAATCCCATCACCCGCTCCAAATAGCGCTCTCGGCGTGGGCCGCGGGCGCTTTTGCTTTCCGCGCCTTGGTTCTGGCAAGACCGTGCCCTCTGGGCTAAATGGACAGGAACCCCGGCTTGGGCTATAATCACATCGGCCGGGTCCAGCCCGACCGCAGACCTTGAACCGCCCCGTGGAGGGAAATCATGATCGAGCTCCGAAGGACGTTTGAGCAAATTTGGCAAACCTATTCGGGCGAGGCAGCGTGGCAGACCGTCGCCGATCTCAGCCGCTTTCATCGCATCCAGGCCAGCCCTGGCTATCGCCAGGCCGCCCAGTGGATCCATCAGCGCCTGATTCACGACGGACTACAGGCTCAAATCCATTCCTACCCTGCCGATACCGGCGCCCAGTTCTGGGGCTATCCCAGCCTTCAGGAATGGCACGGCGAGGATGCCTGTTTGACACTGATCGAGCCAGATCAAGGGGGGCTGCCCCTGGCCGATTTTCGCGCCTGCCCCATCTCGCTGATCCAGCGCAGCGCCTCCTTTGACGGCGAGGCAGAGGTGGTGGCGCTGGAAACGGGAGAAAACGAAGGCGATTACGAGGGGGTGGGCGTGGAGGGCAAGGTCGTCCTGACCCAGGGCGACGTGCGGCGGGTTTGGGAGCTGGCAGTCAAGGAACGGGGTGCGGTCGGTATCCTGTTCGACGGCATGCGGGTGGTCGATCCTGTGCGCCCCAAGGGCGACCTGATGGACGTTCGCCAGTACACCTCATTCTGGTGGCAGGCGGGCGAGGAGGCCTGCTTTGGCTTTGTCCTCATGCCGCGGCAGGGTCAGATGCTGCGCGACCTGCTCAAACAGGGCGAGGGCCCGGTGCGAGTCCGCGCGCACGTCGCCGCTCGCCTGTACGACGGCGCCCTCGAAGTGGTCACCGGAACGATCCCCGGCGACAGCGACCAAGAGATCCTGGTCGTAGCCCATCTGTGCCACCCCCAGCCCTCGGCCAACGACAACGCCTCGGGCGCGGCAGCCGCTCTGGAAGCCGCCCGGACGCTCCAGGCGCTGATCGCCCAGGGCGCCCTGCCACGTCCACAGCGCACCATCCGCTTTCTGTGGGTGCCCGAGATGACAGGGACCTACGCCTATCTGGCCGAGCGGGAGGTGGACCTGGGCCGTTTTGTGGCAGGCGTCAACCTGGACATGGTGGGGGAGGATCAGGATCAGACGGGCAGCGTGTGGCTGATCGAGCGACCCTCCGATGCCGCGGCCTCTTTTGCGCCCGAGCTGCTGGCGCGGCTTCGGGAGGAACTCCTGGACCTGAAAGGGATGGTGGGCGTCTCGACGACTCATGCCGACAACGGCGGCTACCCGCTTTATCGACAGGCCGAATCGCCCTTTTCGGGCGGCAGTGACCATTATATCCTGTCGGACCCAACCGTGGGTGTGCCCACACCCATGCTCATCCAGTGGCCCGACCGCTTTTATCACACATCTGCCGACACCCCCGATCGGACCGAGCCCCGCAGCCTGGCCCGGTCGGGCGCCCTGGCCGCCATGTACGCCTATTGGCTGTCGGCCGCTGGGGTGCAGGATGCTGCCTGGCTGGGGCACGAGATGGTAGCTCGCTTCAAGGTGGCCCTGGTGAAAGCCACTCACAGCGCCACGGCCCAGGCCATCGGGCTTCAAGATGCTCCCTCGCTGGCAAATGCGGTCCGAGACCTGGATCGGAAACTGGCCTACCTCTTGGACCGCCAAAAGGCAGCACTGAGCACCCTCAAGAGGCTGGAACCCCAGGGCTGTTCGGTGGAGGTCCTGCAGGAAGAGGTGGCGCAGGTGGCCAACCGAGAGCTGGGTTGGGGCAAAGCGACCCTCGACGCCTATGCGGCGACATTGGGGCTGGAGGGACTGCCAGAACCGGCGCCCAACACCCTTTCGGAAGAGGAGCAGGAAGCCGGTCGGCTGGTGCCGGCGCGCAAGGTCCGCGGCCCCATCCCCATCGGCGCTCACCTCCAAAGGCTAGAAGAGGGGGAGCGCGAGGCATGGCGCCAGATGCTCAAGGCGCGTTCCGGCATGGCGGCGCACACGCTGTTGGATCTGGCCCTGTATTGGGCCGACGGCCAACGTTCGCTCCTGGAAATTGCAGATCTGGTCGAGTTGGAAAGCGGGCAGCGGGATATCGAGTTGTTGGTGGCTTACGTTCGCCTGCTACAAAAGTTGGAGTTTGTAGAGCTGTAACCCCATTTTCATCGAACCTGGAGGTTGGGCATGAAGATTCTGGTAACCGGCGGGGCAGGCTATATCGGCAGCGTGGTGACCGAAGAGCTGATCGGCGAGGGCGAGCAGGTGACGGTGTTCGATAACCTGTCGCAGGGCCACCGGGCAGCCGTTCACCCCGAGGCCACATTCGTCCAGGGCGATCTGGCCGATGCGGCCGCCCTGGACGACTTGATGAGCCAGGGCTCCTTTGACGCCGTCCTGCACTTTGCATCCTACACGCTGGTCGGGGAATCGGTTCAGAAGCCGCTCAAGTATATTGGTGACAATGTGACCAACGGCCTGAACCTGTTGCGGGCGATGGTGAACCATGGCGTGGGCAAGTTCATCCTTTCCTCCACGGCCAACCTATTCGATCAGCCAGCCCGGATCCCCATCGACGAGACGGAACAGCTTATACCCGGCAGCCCCTACGGCGAGTCCAAGTTCATCCTGGAGCGGATGTTGTACTGGTTGGACCGGCTCCATGGCCTGCGCTTTGCCGCCCTGCGCTATTTCAACGCGGCAGGAGCCACCGCCGAGCGGGGCGAGGATCACGATCCAGAGACCCACCTCATCCCGCTGGTGCTCCAGGTGGCGTTGGGCCAGCGGGACCAGATTTCGGTCTTTGGCAGCGATTACGCCACCCGCGATGGCACCTGCGTGCGCGACTATATCCACGTGGCCGACCTGGCCCAGGCGCACATCCTGGCGTTGCGCGCGTTGGACGAGGGCAGCCGCACCTACAACCTGGGCAACGGGCAGGGCTACACCGTCCGCGAGGTGATCCAAACGGCGCGGGAGGTGACGGGGCACCCCATCCCCGCCGTGGACGCCCCGCGGCGATCCGGCGACCCCGCGGAATTGGTGGCGGGCTCGGCCAAGATCCGGCGGGAACTGGGTTGGCAACCGCGCTACGCCGACCTACGCGACATTGTCCAAAGCGCCTGGGATTGGCACCGGCTTTACCCCCACGGGTACGCTGACGAGAGGGAAGGATAGCAGCGGCGTGCGCATTGCCATCAACGCCTGGTTTCTGAACCGCCCCGGCACCGGCAGCGGGCAGTATTTGCAGAACCTGCTGCGAGAGATGCCGGCTGCCGCACCCGATCTGAACCTGCTCTTGGTGGCGCCCGAGGACCGGTTTGGTGAAACCTCCTTGGGGCCCCAGGTCGAGCTGTGGCCTGTACCCTCCCAGAGGGGACAGGGCGCCCTGGGCAAGGTCTGGTTCGAGCAGGTGGAATTTCCCCGCATTTGCCGTCGTTGGCAGGCCGATCTGGCCCACGTGCCCTATTGGGGTTCGCCGCTGTGGCTCTCTGTTCCCACCATCGTGACCATCCATGACCTGATTCCTCTGCTGTTGCCCGCCTATCGAGGGGGGCCGGCGGTACGGCTCTACACCCGGCTTGTGTCCGCTTCGGCGCGGCGAGCGGCAGCCGTACTCACCGACTCACAGGCGTCCAAGCGCGACATTGAGGTCCACCTGCGCCTGCCGTCCGAGCGAGTCGAGTGCGTGTACCTGGCGGTGGGCAGCCAGTTCCATCCGCAGCCCTCCGCCGACGATGAATCGATCCGGCGCCGATACCACCTGCCCCCGCGGTATGTGCTCTATCTGGCAGGGCACGACCCGCGCAAGAACGTGGCCAGCCTGGTGGAGGCCTTTGCCACAGTAGCCAGGGCCGACGACGATGTGACGCTGGTCATTGGCGGGAACCTTCCTGAAAAGGCCGACCCCTTGTTCTACGATCCCCGGCCCCTGGTCTCAGCCCTGGGCTTGGATTCGGTTGTGCGGTTCCCGGGCTGGGTAGACGAGGCGCACAAGCCCGCCCTGCTGCGGGGGGCCGCCTGCGCCGTCTTTGCCTCGCGCTACGAGGGGTTTGGGTTGCCGGTGCTCGAGGCGCTGGGGTGCGGTACGCCGGTGGTTGCCTCGAATGCCAGCTCTCTGCCCGAGCTTCTGGGCGATGCCGGCTTTGCCGTCGATCCCGACGATGTGGATGGACTGGCAGGGGCGATGCTCGCCTGCCTGGTGGACGACGGACTGGCCGCCGAGCTGCGCCGCCGGGGCCCCTTGCAGGCGGCGCGCTTTGATTGGGTCCAGACGGCCCGCCAGACCCTGGACGCTTACCGGCGGGTGCTGGCCTCGGCGTAAGGCCGGGCAAGGATAGGAACCAATGCGGATTCTGATGCTTTCCAAAGCCTGCGTGGTGGGCATCTATCAAAAGAAACTGGAGGAGCTGGCCCGCCTGGCCGGCGTCGAGTTGACGGTCGTCGTGCCCCCCTGCTGGAAGGACGAGCGCGGAGTTCTGGAACTGGAGCGGCAATATACCGAGGGGTACGAGTTGGTGGTGGAGCGCATGGTCCTCAATGGACAGTTTCACCTCCACTTTTACCCAGGGTTGGGCAAACAGATAAAGCGGGTGCAGCCCGACCTGGTCCACATCGATGAGGAACCCTACAATCTGGCCACGGCCCACGCCCTGTGGCTGGCGCGGCGGTCTGGGGCCAAGGCCCTCTTTTTCTCGTGGCAGAATTTGGAGCGACGGTACCCGGCGCCCTTTCGCTGGCTGGAGAGCTGGGTGCTGAGCCATTCCGACGCAGCCATCGTCGGCAACCAAGATTCGTCGCGCGTGTGGCGGGCCAAGGGGTATCGGGGGCCCATCTCGGTCATTCCCCAGTTTGGCGTGGACCCCGAGATCTTTTTTCCCCAACGCAAGCCCGAAGGGCGAGGGTTTGTCATCGGCTACGCCGGCCGGCTGGTGGAGGAAAAGGGGGCCGACCTCTTGCTCGATGCGCTGGCCGGGCTGGGTGGCCTGTGGCGGGCGTATCTCTTGGGAAGTGGCCCGGAACGGGAACGGCTGCAAACCCAGGCGATGCGATTGGGGTTGGAAGGACGCGTCTCGTTCGATGCCCCCATTCCGTCGATCCAGATGCCGGGCTACTATGGGCAGTTGGATGTATTGGTGGTCCCCTCGCGGACGCGCTCCAATTGGAAGGAACAGTTTGGGCGGGTGTTGGTGGAGGCCATGGCCTGCGGCGTGCCCGTGGTGGGGGCAGACAGCGGTGAGATCCCCCACGTCATCGGCGACGCCGGGTTGATCTTTCCCGAGGGCGATGTCCACGCGCTGCAAGGGCGCCTGGAGCAGTTGATGAAGAACCCAGAGCTGCGGGCCGACCTGGCGCGGCGCGGTCGGGAGCGGGTTTTGGCTCACTATACCCAGGCCCAAATTGCTGCCCAGACCTATCGGGTCTATCAGGAGGTCCTGAAATCGTGAGGGTTCGCCGGCTCAAGGCTCCGCAATTTCTGGACCGAGTGCGGCTTTGGCTTGATTCTCGCACCTCATAATCATATTTGCATTCAGCGTTGATCTGTGTTATAATGCTCACCGGTCGGGTTAGGCGCGGGGTGGACCCCGCGCTCATCTATGCCAACTCGAAGATTCTGGATGGTAAGAAAGGATCGGGTTGTGTCTTTAACGAAAACGGAAAAGTCAGAGATTATCCACAATTACAATGTGCATCCCAGCGACACCGGATCGCCAGAAGTGCAGATCGCTCTGTTGTCGACGCGGATTAGCCAGCTCACTGAGCATCTCAAGGTGCACAAACACGATGAACACTCGCGGCGCGGTTTGTACAAGCTCGTGGGGCAGCGACGTAGGCACCTGGCCTATCTCAAAAAGACCGATTCAGAGCGCTATCAACGGATTGTTGAGCGACTCGGGTTGCGCCGATAACACACGGCAGCTCTAACAAGCGTCTTGGATTGGCCTATGGCCCCGGCATGGTGGGTAGATGCCTGCGCCGTAGGCCAAGCTATATTTTAGAATAGAAGGAAAAAGTACAGAGAAGGTGTGGGAGTCAGGAATTGGGGAGTGGGCCCTGGTAAGGGACCATCGCGAGGGCCCACTCCCCAGTCCCTGGACCCCGCCCCTCTCGGAATCTGGAGAGAAAAGTGAATAGTAAGAAAACGTATGTGGTCCAGTTGGGAAGCCAGCCGATTACCATCGAAACTGGCGAACTGGCAATGCAAGCAGGTGGAGCCGTCACCGTCCGATTGGGTGACTCGATGGTGTTGTGTACGGCGACGTCCTCAAAAAAGCCCCGAGAAGGTATCGATTTCTTTCCCTTGACGGTGGATTTTGAAGAGCGGCTGTACGCCGCCGGGCGCATCCCGGGCAGCTTTTTCCGAAGGGAAGGCCGGCCCGCCGAAACGGCGATCTTGACCTCGCGTTTGACCGATCGCCCTCTGCGCCCTCTCTTTCCCAAGGACTATCGCAACGACGTTCAGATCATTGCCACGGCCCTTTCGTCGGACAGCCAGAACTATCTGGACATCCCGACCATCATCGGCGCCTCGACGGCTCTGACAATCTCGGACATTCCCTTCGATGGGCCGGTTGGCGCCTGCCGGGTGGCGTTGGTGGGCGATGAGTATATCATCAACCCCACAGCCGATCAGATGGAAGAAAGCCTGATCGACCTGCGCATGGCGGGCACCGCCGATGCCATCCTAATGGTCGAAGCGGGCGCCCAGGTGGTGAGCGAAGAAAAAATGCTGCGAGCCCTCCAGTTGGGGCACGAAGCGATGCAGGGCGTCATCGAACTGCAGAAGCAGATGCAGGCCGAGATCGGCAAGGTAAAGCAGACCGACTATGCGGTGACGGTCATCGAGGAGCGGGATCGGGAGCGAATTGTGCAGCGCATCGGCAACCGCATCGCCGAAATGGTGGCCCAGCCGATGGACAAGAACGAGCGCGGCAAAGCGACCGATAGCCTAAAGAACGAGATCGTCGGCTCCTTTGCCGAGGATGAGAGCATCAACCTGGCCGATGTCAAAGCCGTCTTTGACGAGGTGCTCAAACTGGAAACGCGCAAGTTGATCCTGGAAAAGGGACAACGGGCCGATGGACGGACCACCAAAGAGATCCGCCCCATCTGGAGCAAGACGGGGCTTTTGCCCCGCGCCCACGGTTCGGGCCTGTTCACCCGGGGCGAAACCCAGGTGATGAGCATCGCCACGCTGGGCACGCCGCGTGAAGAGCAAAGGCTGGACACGCTCCGGCCGGAAGACGCCAAGCGCTATATGCACCACTACAACTTTCCGCCCTTTAGCACGGGCGAGACCTGGCCGATGCGTGGTACCAATCGCCGCGAAGTGGGGCACGGAGCGCTGGCGGAAACGGCCCTGCGGGCGGTGCTGCCGAGCGAAGACGAGTTTCCCTATACCCTGCGCGTGGTGTCGGAGGTGCTCTCGTCCAATGGTTCGACGTCGATGGGATCGGTCTGCGGCAGTACTCTTTCCCTGATGGATGCAGGCGTGCCCCTCAAGGCGCCGGTAGCCGGGATCGCCATGGGCTTGGTTACCTCGGGCGAACGGTATGCCGTGCTGAGCGACATTCAGGGGCTCGAAGATCACCTGGGCGACATGGACTTTAAGGTGGCCGGCACGCAGGACGGGATCACGGCCCTGCAGATGGACATCAAGGTCAAGGGGCTTCGCTACGAGGTTTTGGCCGAAGCGCTGGAGCAGGCGCGAGAGGGACGGCTGCACATCTTGGGCAAAATGATGGAAACCATCTCAGAGCCGAGGACCGAGCTGTCGCCCTATGCACCGCGCATCACCACCCTGCACATCGATCCAGAAAAGATCGGCAAGATCATCGGCCCCGGCGGCAAGATGATCCGCAAGATCCAGGAAGAGTGCGAAGTTCAGATCGACATTGAGGACGACGGCACTGTCTTTGTCGCCGCGGTTGATGGCCCTGGCGCGCAGAAGGCCATTGCCATGATCGAGGCCCTGACCGAAGATGCTGAAATCGGCAAGGTGTACGTAGGCAAGGTGGTCCGTACGGAGAGCTATGGCGCCTTTGTCGAGATCATGCCGGGTGTGGATGGCATGGTGCATATCTCCCAGTTGGCCGACTATCGTGTCCCCTCGGTCGAGGAAGTGGTCCGGGTGGGCGACGAGGTGATGGTCATGGTGATCGATATCGACGGCGACAATGGCAAGATCAAACTTTCCCGCCAGGCGGTTCTGGAGGGTTGGACGGCAGACGAAGCCCGCGAGCGGGATCGCAAGGGCTCTCCTTCGGGCGGCTCGCGGAACAATCGGGAAGGCGGTTCATCCCGTGGGTCGCGCGGGGGTGGTTCCTTCGACCGGGATCGGCGCCCGCCGCGCCGCGATCGCTAGAGGCATTTCTTGGGCGCCAGGCTCCAAAGATGTCTGGCGCCCAAACCTGCCAGTCGAGGTTCCCCTGTATGGATGACGAGTTGAGGACCGATGGAGAAATCACTCCCCCGCGCCGTGGAGCGGGGGTTCGGTTGCTGCGCAATCTGCGCGAGGTGTTGGAGACGGTCCTCCCCGCGCTTCTCATTGCACTGCTGATCAATGTCTTTATCGGTCAGGCGACGCGGGTCGAAGGGCAAAGCATGGAGCCCAGCCTGCACACCAATCAGCGCCTGGTCGTAGAAAAGGTTTCGTACCGACTGCACGGGCCGGACCGCTTTGACGTGGTGGTTATCCGGGCGCCCGGTCAGGGAGACGATCTCCTCATCAAGCGGGTGATTGGGCTTCCAGGTGAGACGGTCGAGATCCGCGGTGGACACGTCTACATAAATGGGGAACTCTTGAAAGAGGACTATGTCACCCAGGAGACTCGACCTGGTCGTGAAACCACAGTCCTGGTTCCGCCCTTGTACGTTTTTGTCCTGGGTGATAACCGGAACCATTCCAACGATTCACGCAGTTTTGGCTCCGTTCCTATTGAGAATATCGTGGGACGCGCCTGGCTATCGTATTGGCCGACGGATCTGATCGGGTTGGTGCATTAGATCCCACGGACGTTGAGGGCGCCCGAGTCCATCTGGAGAGTGACCTCGGTGCCCCGTTCGAGCTGCAGAACGAGCATGGTTTCAACCGAGTGGAGTCGTACAACCAAACGCTTGATCGTCGTAGGACTGTTAATCATTGTCCTTCTCCTGCTGTACGTTTTTCGTAGCCTGCTTCCACCTATCATCATTGCCATTGTCCTCGCCTATATCCTCAAACCTTTTGTAGACGCGATTGAGCAGCGGACGAAACTTTCTCGCACGTTGGCCGTGATCCTGGTGTTTCTGGTGTTGTTGATTTTCATCAGCATCATTCCTGTGACGATCGTGCCCTGGGCCGTCGAGCGGGTGAACTGGCTCAACCGCAACGCGCAACAACTCATTGACCAATTGGTGGTGTTTTTCTCCCAGCCCTTTTTCATCCTCGATTACGAGTTCAACCTGGCCGAGTTGATAGGTGATGTGCGAGGGTCTCTGCAGAACATCCTCGGCCCCTTTGCGACCCAAAGCGTAAACCTGCTGATCAATGTGGCCTCGAGCCTGTTGTGGACTCTTTCCATCTTTGTGATTTCGTTCTATTTGGTCAAGGATGCCGACCGATTCCGCGGTTTTTTGGATCGCTTATCGCCGCCGAGTTACACGGAGGAGATGCGGCGCCTGCGCGAAGAAATCAACAAGGTGTGGAAAGCCTTTTTCCGAGGACAGGTGTTGCTGGGTGTGGTCATTGGCATGGCGGTTTGGATCGCGATGACCATTGTGGGCTTGCCCAATGCCGGGTTGATGGGCTTGCTGGCGGGCCTGCTGGAAGTGATCCCCTCCTTTGGTCCAATATTGGCGACCATCCCGGCTCTGTTGATCGCCCTGATTCAGGGCTCAACCTACCTGCCTTTGAGCAACTTTGGCTTTATGCTTCTGGTGCTGGCGATCTATGTGGTCATCCAGCAGATGGAGAATGCCTATCTGGTGCCTCGCATTCTGGGGCGGCGGCTGCAACTCCATCCGGTCATGGTCTTTATCGGCGTGTTGGCCGGTGGTTTTGTGGCAGGCACCATCGGCATCCTGTTGGCGGCTCCGGTGATTGCCACCTTTCGCGTGGTGTTTCTCTACATCCACGCCAAGCTGCTGAACGAAGCCCCCTTTCCACCCGAGATGGAAACCGGCGAGATCTATCCCGGCGAGATTGACGCCATTCTCTTTGACCTCGATGGGACCCTGATCGAGACGGACGATGATGCCGTCGAGACTTTGGCCCGCCGCCTGGCGCCATTTCGCAAACTTTTGCCCGGACGGGATCCCCATCGGGCGGCCCGGCACATTCTGATGGCGCTGGAAGGTCCAGCCAATAGTTTCTTGACGGTGTTGGACCGTTTGGGGCTGGATGACAATTTTTTGGCGATGGCTGATCGCGTGGGCCAACTTCGGGGCCTTTCCACCCCGGCGAACTTTCGCCCCGTGGAAGGCACCCAGGAAATGTTGCGGGATCTGAGTTATCGGTACCATCTGGGCATTGTCACCACGCGCAGCCGCCTCCAGGCCGAGGCCTTTTTAGAGCAAGAAGGGCTTACCGATCTGTTTCAGGTAGTGACCGGGCGCGAGGATACCTTTCGCATCAAACCCCATCCCAGTCCCATTCGCCACGCTGCCGAGGAGTTGGGCGTGCCGGTAGAACGCTGCCTGATGGTGGGCGACACTCAGGAGGATATGTGGGCAGCGCGGGCAGCGGGCGCGCGTGCTGTCGGCGTGCTCTGCGGTTTTGGCAGTGAAAATGAATTGGAGCGGGCGGGCGCCAATTTGGTGGTCAAGACCACCGCCCAGCTCAGAGATTGGATGTAACAGGAAACATCAGAGCGTTACCCGCCTCGTACCACGGCGGGGTGTGGTTCCTCTTCTCTCCGCGCCAGGCCCAGGCGAACAAAAAGCCAGGGGCACGCAAACGCTACAACCCATCCCAACAGTCCATAGCGGACAATGCGCGCCATCGTCTCCCAACCGTAGGAGAGTTCCTCCGGCAACAGGAGTTTGGGCAGGGCGTAGGCTGCGGCGACGAGGATCAGACCGACGCCGAATCGTAGCGCCCGTCGCCCCCAACTACCCTTCACACCAAAGCGCACCCGAGTTCGCTCCATGATCACACCGACACCCAGGCCGAGAAAAGTGCTCATCGGAACCACAGAACCTTCGGCCGGATAGCGTCCCGCGGCATCGGCTGGATGGAGAAAGACCAGCAGCAGGGGCACCCCCACCGCTAGAGCCAGTTGGAGGGTTCTGGGTCGCGCGGCGATCCAGCCAAGGACACCGGGCTCGGCCCACACCCAGATCGCCAACAAGGTCAGGCCGATGAGCCACCCACCGATGACGTCTTGAGGAAAGTGGACACCCAAAATGATGCGCGACACGCTGATGCCCAGGATGGCGATGAGGGCCACAGCACCCATGAGGCGACTGCGGAAGCGAATGGCCAGATAGCCCCAATTGGCGATGGCGTTCTGCGAATGGCCGCTGGGAAAAGAGGGCGAGGTTTCGGGGAGAGGGATCTGGATGCGCGGATCGGCTGGGCGGGGTATAGTAAAAAGATGCTTGACCAAGCCATTGAGCCAGGCCGATGACAGGGCAATGGCACCCAGCCGGATGCCTATACTGCGGTCGATGCACCAGTAGACAAAGGGTAGCAGTAGAAGGTAGAATTCTTCGTAGCCCAGGAAGGTAAAGAACTTGGAAATCGAGTTCAGCGCCTCGTTGCTTTGGGCTTGAACCCAGAGGATGGCTTCGGTTCCCCACGGGATCAGCGAATACAGCCATTGTTCCATGATGCCTCCTTGTCCGCTCCTCCCAAGGCCAAGGTTGGGATGCCCAGGCCTGCTTTACCCGGTGTTATCGCGTCGCTTCCGGGTCGAAAATCTGACCCCTAGTCTACCTGAAGAATCGCTCGCTGTCAACCAGGCATGGGATGGATCAGCAGGGCGACCGCATTTGGATCAACGGGGTTTGGTAAGGTGAATTAGCTGAGCAT
>CAYVLO010000013.1:0-20677 GCA_964452125.1 uncultured Anaerolineaceae bacterium
CGGGGCGCGGAGCAGCATGAGAGGTCTATGGGCTGCCGGAAAGGCATCGCCCCCACAGGATATGCTAGGAGCCGGAGCGTCGATCCTCAACAGGCAGATACTCAGGGCTGGGGGGTGGTGCGGATGACGAACCGCCCGTGCTCCTCACACCAATCATTGTATTGAAAGCTGGTGAACCGATGGGGCTCGGCCTCCGGGCTCAGATCCCCTTGCCATTGTCCGTCCTCACCGCAGATAATGGTTACGCTCCAGTAGAAATCCCCGCTCCCCAGCAGGCAGAGGTCATAGTCGTACTTCCAGGACTTGGTCCAGGCAATACCATGGTGCGGCTGCCCCGCCCGCCAGACGCGGACGTCGAACCATTCGTTTTCCTTGAGCGTCCCTTCCCAGGTCCACAGCAGCGGGTAGACGCTAATGGAGCCCTGGGTGAGGAGCGCAACATCCTCGGGGGCCACCAAGCGGGGCGCGGCATAGATGATGCCCGCGGTCGCGGTGGGCGTCGGCGCCGGGGTGGAGGTTTCCGTCGGCATGGCGGGCCTGGGTCGGAGCGTCGGCGTGGCGGATGGAGCTTGGGTCGGCTCCGGGCTGGGGCTCGGCAAAGGGGTGCTAGAGGGTGTCACCGTCGGCAAGCGTGCCGATGAGGCCGCGCCGCCAGGCAAGGGCGAGGCCGTGACGCTGACAGCGGCCAAGGGAGTGGACGGCATGGCGGTGTGGGTTGGGATGGAGGTCTTGCCCGCCAAAGGAGCTTGGGTGCCGGTAGGGGCGATCCCCGAGGCCAACGTGGGCGATGCCTCCGATGTCGGAGAGGTAAGAGCAGCCCCAGGAGTGGGCGTGGCCTTCGCGCGAGGGGGGCCGAACAGATCCATCTGCGACAGGATCAGCACCAGCAACAGGGCCAATCCCACCCCGATGGCTGCAAAAAGCCCGACCTTGCGCAATAACCGGCGGCGTTCCTCTCTCTCCTCCGCCAGGGTGGCCTGATAGTCCTGGATCTGACGCCGGGCCGATTCGAGGTCCTGGCCGAGTTTTGGCAGGTTTTCGTCGTCCAGGTGCTGGGCGCTCTCCAACTGGCGGACGCCTTCCTGCATCCGTTTCAGCCGGTGCCCGGGCGTCAGGCTGACCGAGGTCACGTCGAGGAGGCGCTTTCCCTCTTGCCAGGCCTGGTCGCGCAGTCCGCGGAGCTTTTCCCGCGCTCGCGACAGTTCGGCCTGGATGGCCAGACTCTCGGGCAGCCGGTTCTGGAGGGGGTGCAGCTCCTCGATCAACGACGAGAGCGTGTCGGCCTGGGCTTGGGCGTTGCTCGGAAGGGTTTTGAGCCGCTCGCGAACCCGCGCCAGTTGGTCGCGCGTGGTTTCGGCCAGGGTTCGCTTTTCTTTGAGGGCGGCATCGGCGCCCAGGTCGAGGGCCACCGAATATTGGGCGATGGCTCGTTCGAAATCGTCGTTGTGCAACGCCTCGTCGCCGCGATGGCGGGCCATCGCCATGACGCTGGGCCGCTCAAAGATGGGCCGTTCGGGGGTGTGGCCAAAGAGGGCGGGCACCCCCCACGCTGCCGAACCGGGGACGGCCGAATGGAGGGCAGCGCGGGCATAGACCAGGGCCGTATCGACCGGCACGGCGGCCGATAGCGCCCCATAATAGGCGTGGAAAAACTCGCTGGCTGCCTTTTCCTCCACGCGATAGGGCAGGGTCAGGACGTTGGGAATGCCCTGCTCCACCAGGTGGGTGGCCAGCATGGCAAAAGAATCGGGCCGGTCGCCGGCCATGCCGGTACCGGCGCTCAGTACGACCAGGCGCAGGGCCGGGCTGCCTGCCAGCAGTTCGGCCAGATGCTGGTCGCTCACGCGGCGAGCCTGGCCGTTGTCGTCGGCAAAGACCAGGGTTCCTTCCTGGGCCGTGGGATCGAATCCGCCGTGCCCGACAAAGTGGAGAACGTGCCAGGGGCCGCTCCAAAACAGCCGCTGCACTTCGCGCCAGGCCTGCCCCTCCACCCATTTGACCTCCACCAATTCCCGCGCCTGGAGGGGGTTGAGGGAAGCGTTCAAGATGTGTCGTTCGCGGACCACGTCCAGGGCAGGCCAATCTTTCGGACTGGCCGCGACGGCGAGGATGCGCAGGGGCGGGGTGATGGCCGAAAGGATCGGGGTGCGAGTGGGCGTCAGGTGACGGACCATGGGCGCAGAGACCGAGAGGCACAAGTGCTCGTTGCGGCGCGGATCGTACAGGAATTCCCAGGGCAGGGCCGCCAGCTCGGGGGAGGCAATGGATAGAGAGAGCCGGAGGAAGGCATCCTGAGAGGCAGCCAACTCCCAACTGGTGTCGTAGAGTTCGAGCACCTGCTCCACAAAGAGGGCGTCGAACAGCAGGGCGCCCAGCTCCAGGGCCGGTGGCACATCATCCGCAGGGGTTCCTTGCGGCGCTTTTGGGGGCCGGAGCAGCTCCGATTGCAGATCGCGGAGCAGGTTCTTGACGGCCGGACTTTTCAGGAGGGCAAAGTCCAGGGTGTCCCGCACCTGGCCGGCCGGGGAACGGGCCACCACGGGATAGGCTCCCTTGACCCCCGGACCAATTTCCAATTTGAACTCGAGTGTAGCTTTGGCCACAGGCCTGCTCCTGGTCGCCGTCGCGACGCTCTCGCAGACGTTGGAATCGTGTCCGATCCATCCTCAGGTTTGAATTATAACAAAAACGGGTGAAAAGGGCAATCTGGCCCGGGCGTCGCTCATAAAAAGGGTGTATTTCCGATTCGTCGGTGAGTTCGTTACGCGCCTCGAATCTGAGCAGTCATTCCTATGGAGTGCGCGCCTGCCTTGGCAGGACGCTTGCTTGCGCAGTTTTTTGCGGCAGCAAGCTGCCGCACTCCATAAAGCAATGGCGCCCAGATGTAGGCCTTTTCGTTGCCCCCGAGATAGCGTCAACCAGACGTTGGACGCCCAATAGGCTATTCTGACATTATGTTATTAAGCGGACTTTGGCATCGTATCGGTCGAGTCGGGTCCGCGCGAAGGGCTGTGGCAGCGCGATTGGGAAATCCCTCTTCAGTTTGGGGTGCGCCAACCCTATGGCGAAAACGGGGGGCCCGGGGGGCTGTCTCACACCCTGCGCCAGGTGCCGGCGCTGCTGGCCATTGCCCACGATATGGAGCGACTTTGCCCTGATGCGTGGCTGATCAACTTTACCAATCCTCTGCCCCGCTTGTGCCTGGCCGTCAGCCTCTACAGCCGCATCCGGATGGTGGGCTTGTGCCATCAGCTCAAGATCGCCTACTTTTTGGCGGGGGCGGCCCTCTCCGAGCCGTTGGGCCTCGAGGCGCCCCCTGGCGTGAACAGCAACGCCGATCCGAACGTCTGGCCCATCGCCCGCCTTTGCGCGTCGCTAGGAGGGCCGTGGACCCGGTCGGGCCACGAATGGCTTGCCGCGGCCTCGCCCTCGCGGCCCCCGTATGTGAATTTTGGAGTGCGGCGCCTTGGCGCCGCAAAAATGGGCGCCCTGACTGAGGTTGGGGCGTGGGCATCGGGGCGCGGCATGCCGCGCCCATACGGGCCAGGCCGGGCCACGAATGGCCTGCGGCTCCCCAACCGGCAACCCTGTGTCCTGGGAACTTGACACCTGCCAAAGTTGGGGTACAATAAAACGGACATCAGAAACAAGTGCGGTTTGACGGCAAAAGCCACAAGAACAGCGTTTCAACGATTTTGTAGCAGAAAGGAGAAGCATTCATGGAGATCGGCGGCTATCAATTTCCGGATGATTTGTTGTATGATAAAGAGCACAACTGGGTTCGAATCGAGGGCAACCAGGCAACCATTGGCCTGACCGATTTCGGTCAGGATCTGGCTGGGGAAATTCTCTATGCCGAGGTCCCGCGCGTGGGACGCCAGATCACGGCGGGCGAGGCGTTCATGTCGCTAGAGTCGGGCAAGTGGGTCGGTCGCATCAAAGCGATTGTGGATGGCAAGATCACAGAAGCCAACTCCGAGATCGAATGGGAGAGCACCCTGATCAACACCGAACCCTATGGGGAGGGTTGGCTGGCCAAAATCGAAATGGCTGGCGAACCTCAGGGTTTAATGAAAGCCAGCGATCCCGAATTTGCCGCGCTCATTGCGGCAGAGAAGGAAAAGTACGGCAAGTAGAACAGAATCGCGCATTCCTGTCAGGAAGCAAGAGAGGGCGATCCCGACCCTGTCTTGCTTTCTGTTTGTCGCAGACGTCATAACCAAGAGGTGAAACCGTGAATTTGTACAATTTGGGATCTGTACCGTGGCTCGATTCGCAGTTGATCTATCATGCGTTGCCCCGCCTGAACCTGGAAGGCTTGGTTCTTTTGGCGCCGGCCGAACCCTACGTGTGCATCGGGTATCATCAGGATGCCCTGTTAGAGGTCGATCTGGACTATTGCCGCGAGCACGACATTCCCGTGTTCCGGCGCGAAGTGGGCGGCGGTGCCACGTTCTTGGACGGACGCCAGTTGTTCTTCCAGTTGGTTATCCACAAAGACAACCCCTTGATCCCTGCCACCAAGGAAGAGTGTTATCGACGCTTCCTCGAGCCTGTGGCTCAGACCTATCGCGACCTGGGGGTGCAGGCCAGGTACCGACCGGTGAATGATATTATCACCGCCGAAGGGCGCAAGATCTCGGGCAGCGGCGCGGCTGAAATCGGTGAGTTTTTCGTCATGGTGGGAAACCTGATCCAAAACTTTGACTATGAGACGATGGTCCGCGTGCTGCGCGTCCCCGACGAGAAATTCCGCGACAAGGTCCACAAGAGCCTGTACGAGAACCTGTCGACCCTGCGCCGCGAGGTGGAGCGGGAGCCATCGTGGCAGGAGATGATCGACGCCCTGGTGCGCAATTTCGATGCGGTCATCGGCCCGCTGACGCCGGCCACGCTGCCCCCCGAAGTGAAGGACCAGGTGGCCGAGCTGATCGCCACCCACACCACTGAGGAATGGCTGCTCAAGCCAGGCAAGCGTTTCCAGGAAAAGCGGCAGGTGAAAATCGCCACCGGCGTCGAGATTGTGCAGCGGGCGCATAAAGCGCCCGGCGGCCTGATCCGGGCCACTGCCGAAGTGCGCAACGGCGTGCTGGAATCGGTAGGGTTTTCGGGGGACTTTTTTCTCTACCCGGAAGACAAGGTGGCTGAGCTGGAAGAGCACCTCACCGGCGTCCGGCTGGCCGATGCCGAGCGCGAGATTGCGGCCTTTTATCAGGCCCACCAGATCGAGTCGCCGGGCGTGACGCCGCGGGACCTGGCGACGGCCCTGGGCGCCGAGTAGCGTGGCCCGCGGGTCCGAGGGATGCCGGAGGGTGGGCGGCCGTCGGGCCTGCTGAGTTGGGAGTGGGAATTGCGCCATGGACGCCGAGCTGTTGGACATCAACGCCGAGGTCAGCATCCCGTGGAGCGAGCTGAGCTTTCGCTTCTCCCGGAGTAGCGGCCCTGGTGGGCAACACGTCCAAAAGACCTCCACCCGCGTCGAGTTGCTGTTCGACGTCGAGGGGTCGCCCAGCCTGACCGAATCGCAGCGGGCGCAGGTACGCGCCCGCCTGTCGGGCTATATCGATTCGTCCGGTGTGTTGCACCTGGTCGCCCAATCGGAGCGCAGCCAGGTCCGCAACCGCGAGGAGGTGGTACAGCGCTTCCGGGATCTTTTGGCCAAGGCCCTCAAGCCCCGCAAGCGGCGGCGGCCTACCCGGCCCACGGCTCAATCGAAGGAGAAGCGGCTGCGCAGAAAAAAGATGCGCAGCGAGACCAAACGCTCGCGCGGCCAAGCCTGGGAATAGGCGCCGCGGCGAAATCAGCCACAGGCGGCAGCGGTTTTGGCACGCCTCCGAGCCTGTGGTATAATAGCGCCGATGTGAGAATATCTGTTCAGGCCAATGGCGGCTTGAAAGTTGGCAGCGCCCTGGCTCAACAGGGCGCTCTCTAGTTGACATAGTGGACCAATTGGAGTAGATATGTACACTGTCCCATTCGACAAAGGCGAGTTGGCCTTCGAGCTGCCCCCAGGCTGGAGAGGGACCCTCGTACAATCCAAAACCGTGCCTCCTATCGGTGACGTGCCCGCCCAGGTGACCAGGGCGCTGGAAAACCCGGTTCAATCGCCTCCCTTGCGGGCGTTGGCCAAACCGGGCGACAAGGTCTGCATCGTCTTTACCGACGTGACCCGATCCAGCCCCGATGCGTTGCTGGTCCCGCCCATCCTGGCCGAGTTGGAAGCGGCCGGTGTGTGCGACGGCGACATCACCCTGCTGTGCGGCATTGGCATGCACCGTCCCAGCACCCACGAGGAAAAGGTGGCCAAATTGGGCCAGGCCGTGGTAGACCGCTACCGGGTGGTGGACAACGAACCCCAGAACCCGGCGGCTCTGGTGGACCTGGGCACGACCGAGAGCGGCATCCCCCTGTCGGTCAACAAGATCGCCTACGAGGCGGACCTTTTGATCGCCACCGGGATCGTCGAGCCCCACCAATACGCCGGTTATTCGGGCGGGCGCAAAACCCTGTCGGTGGGCGCGGCCGGCGAGGCCATGATCGCCTACACCCACGGCCCCCAGATGATCGATCACCCGGGCACGCGCCTGGGCCGCATCGAGGGCAATCCCTTCCACGAGGCGATCACCGAGGCGGCTCGCCGCGCGGGACTGCGATTTATCGTGAATGTGGTGCAGGACGACCAAAAGCGCGTGGTCTTTGTGCGGGCCGGCGAGCCCACTGCGGCCTTTCAAGATCTGGTGGCCTTTGCCCGGACCTTGTACGAGGTGCCGGTGCCCCAGCAATTCGACGTGGCGGTGGCCGGCGTGGGCTATCCCAAGGACGCCAACCTGTATCAGGCCAGTCGGGCGGCCAGTTACCTCTTTTTTGCGCCCACGCCCGTGGTCAAGCCGGGTGGCTTTTTCATTGTCCCCGCCCCGTGCAGCGAGGGGGCCGGCGAGGGCGTCGGCGAGCAGCGATTCCTGAGGGCCATGCAAGAGGCGCCCGATGTCCAGTTTATCCTGGACGACGCTCGGAAGAACGGCTACCCCCCAGGCCAACAGCGGGCTTTTGTGTTGGCCAAGGTTCTGGAGCAGGCGCGGGTGATCGTCGTTGGCGCAGAGGATCCCGAGTTGGTCTCGTCGGCCAAGTTCCTGACGGCGCCCACTATGGAAGCGGCCTTTGACAGGGTCGGCCAGGAGCTGGGGAGCGAGCTGGATGCGTTGATTGTGCCCCATGCGCTGCTGACCCTTCCCATTGTCCAAGAGTAAGGAATGGCGTTTCGTCCCATCTAGAAAGGAACCAACGTGCAGGACAAAGTAGCTGATCCGTTAGAATTCCAGAGTGCAGAAATCGTCACCGGTGGCGATCATGCCTCCTGCATCCGCTGTGGGTTGTGTCTGGCAACGTGCCCCACCTATCGGGTCACCTTGAGCGAAACCGACTCGCCCCGGGGCCGGGTCGCCCTTTTACGCGCCCTGGGCGAAGGAAAGCTGGAGGCCGGCGAGGATCTGTCGGCCAAATATTACGGCTGCCTGCTGTGCGCCTCGTGCGCCAATATCTGCCCCAGCGGCGTGCCTTTGGAAGATATCCTCCAGGCGGCCCGAGACGACATGAGCCACCACAAGTTAGAGCCCGAAGCGCTGCAGCGGCTGGGCCAGACCATCGCCGAACACCACAACATCTCGGGCGAGGACAATGCCGGTCGCCTCATCTGGGCCGAGAACCTGGCAGAAGCGCCAACGGGCGTGGAGCCTCGCGAGACGGCCGAGGTGGTCTATTTCATCGGCTGTGTGGGCTCTTTTTTCCCGCGCAGCTATCGCCTGCCCCAGACCATGGTCCAATTGCTGGACAAGGCCGAGATCGACTATGCGGTGCTGGGTGGGGAAGAATGGTGCTGCGGTTATCCCCTGCTGATCAATGGCGAGCTGGACAAGGCCGGCGAGCTGATCCGCCATAACCTGGAAAAGGTCCGGGAATTGCAAGCCAAGAAGGTCGTGTTCACCTGCCCCTCCTGCTTGCATATCTGGGATCACGTCTATCGCGAGGCGGTGGAGGGCGAGCTGGGCGTTGAATTGCTGCACGCCACCGAGTTGCTGGAGGACCTGGTGGACGAGGGCCGCTTCCGATTCCGCGAGATGCCGCCCCAGCGGGTGACCTATCACGATCCCTGTGACCTGGGACGCAAGGAAGGGATCTATGATGCGCCCCGCCGCGTTCTGAAGGCCATCCCGGGCGTGGAACTGGTGGAAATGCGCGACAACCGGGAAAATGCCCACTGCTGTGGCGGAGGCGGAAACCTGGAGACCTTTGACGCCGATCTGGCGCGGTCGGTGTCGGATCTGCGCCTGGAGCAGGTTCGGGAAGTGGAGGCCCAAGTGGTGGCCTCGGCCTGCCAGCAGTGCGAGCGCACGCTCACCGAGGCCGCCCGACGCAATCGGACGCGGGTGCGGGTGATGGACGTAGCGGAGCTGGTCCTCCAAGCCCTGGAAGAAGAGTAGGGGGAAAGCATGCTGGAAGAAACGATCCTGAACCAGATTCGCGACATCGCCGGTCCGGCCCATGTGTTGACCTCGCCGGAGGCCTTGGTCTGCTATTCGTACGATGGCACGTTTTACGACTCGTTGCCCGATGCCATCGTCAGCCCAAACACCACCGAAGAGGTGTCGGAGATTCTCAAGATCTGCCACGAGCAGCGCATCCCGGTCATCACGCGCGGCATGGCCAGCGGGTTGGCGGCGGCTACCGTGCCCTTCAGTGGCGGACTGATCCTGAACCTGGTGCGCCTCAACCGCATTTTAGAGATCGACCACGACAATATGATTGCCCGGGCCGAGGCGGGCGTCATCACCGCCGAGTTCCAGGCCGAGATCGAAAAACAGGGGCTCTTTTACCCGCCCGATCCTTCCAGCATTCGCCACTCGACGCTGGGCGGCAACGTGGCCTGCAATGCCGGCGGGCCGCGCTGCCTGAAATATGGCGTCACAGGGGACTATGTGCGGGGGCTGCGGGTGGTCCTGGCCGATGGCCGCATCCTGTGGACCGGGGGCAAGCCGATCAAGAATGCCACCGGATACAACCTGCGCCAGCTCTTTGTCGGTTCAGAGGGGACGCTGGGAGTGATTACCGAGGTCATGGTCAAGTTGATCGCCAAGCCCAAGTACGTCTCGACGGCCACCGCCGAGTTTGCCGACCTGGATCTGGCCAGCGAGACGGTGAACGCGGTCCTCCGCGCCGGCCTGCTGCCGGCCACGATGGAGATGATGGACAACACCACCATCAACACCATCGAAGACTATCTACACATGGGCTTGCCGCGAGAGGCCGAAGCGATCCTGATCATCGAAACCGACGGCAGCGATGAGGAAGCGGTGCGGCGGGAGATCGAGGCCATTGCCGACGTCTGCCGCCAGCAGGGCGCCACTCAGGTAAAGGTGGCGGCCAACGAGGCCCAGCAGGCCGAGCTGTGGCGGGCGCGTCGTTCGGTGAGCGGCTCGCTGGCCCGCAAGCGCCCCAACAAGTTGGGAGAGGATATTTCGGTGCCGCGGAGCGCCATTCCCGATACGGTGCGGGGCATCCGGGCCATCTCGAAAAAGTATGACTTGCCCATTGTCGTCTTTGGTCACGCCGGGGACGGCAACCTTCATCCCAACATCCTGTTCGACAAGAACGACCCGTCCGAGTGGGAGCGGGTCCAGGGGGCCGTATCCGAGCTTTTTGCGCTGTCTGTGCAGGTGGGCGGGACGCTTTCGGGCGAGCATGGCGTGGGCGTCTTGAAAAAGCCCTATCTGGAAAGCGCGGTGGGCGCCCTGGCCATCGATGTCATGCGCTCGTTGCGCCAGACGCTCGATCCCCGCGGCATCTTGAATCCGGGCAAGATTTTCGATTGAGCTTGAAACAGATGCGGGGCAATGGCGGCCCCCCTGTTCAAAGACGAAACCATGGACCCATGGAGGTGGAAGGTGGACTGGAAAGAGAGAACCTTGAGGCTTGTACAGACGCATCCTGATCTCGTCGACAATCCAAGCCGAGAGGTGATGATTCAGGAATCGATCGTGAATCGCGAGGTCCTTGTCAGCGCCAACGGAGCATTGGCGACCTGGACCCCATCCGAGTCGACGGGCCGGAGCCCGAAGGATACCTACATCGTTCGGCGCCCCGAGAGCGAGGGCAACATCGATTGGGATTCGCCCAACAACATCCCCATGGAGCCCGAGACCTTTGACATGCTCATGGAAGACGCCGTCGAACTGCTGGCCAAGAAAAAGCGGCTGTACGTCACCGATCGGGTGCTGGGGGCCGACACCAGCTATGCCATGCCAGTCAAGACGATCACCGATTGGGCGGCGACGGTGCTGTTTACCGACAACATGTTCCGACCCATGCCCGAGGAGGGTATCGAGCAGAGCGTGTTTGCCGACCGGCCGTTCACCCTGCTGGTGGTGCCCTATAACAAAGTGGACCGAGACAGGTACGCCGGTCGCCTGCGCAAAGGGCCTGGCGGCGTGACCTCGAACATGGCCGTGGCTATGGATTTCGACCGCCACCTGGGGGTGGTCATCGGTTCGGCCTATGCAGGCAGTGTCAAGAAGTTGATGTTCACGGTGATGAACTATATGCTCCCCGGCGAGGGGATTCTGCCTCTGCACTGTTCGGCCAACGAGGGACCCAAGGGGGATATCGCCCTGCTACTGGGCCTGTCGGGCACGGGCAAGACCAGCCTTTCAGCCGATCCCCGCCGCGCCTTGCTGGGCGACGACGAGCATGGCTGGAGCGATAACGGCATCGCCAACTTTGAGTTTGGCTGCTACGCCAAGCTGATCAACCTGCGCCCCGATAAAGAGCCCGAGATCTGGAACGCCGTCTTTCACGAGGCGCCGGCCAAAGAGCATGGCGCCATCGTCGAAAACTGCATGATGTATCCCTGGGGCCTGTTCGACGTGGACGACGAGCGGTACACGCCCAATTCCCGGGCCTCCTATCCTCTGTCCTTCCTGAGCAACATCAAGCCGCTGCCGGTGGGCGATCATCCCAAGACGATCCTGTTTTTGGCCGCCGATGCCAACGGCGTGCTGCCGCCGGTGGCCAAGCTCACACCCGAGCAGGCCATGCTCTGGTTCTTGATGGGCTACACCAGCAAGCTGGCCGGCACCGAAACGGGTATTGTAGACCCGGTGAGCACCTTCTCCCGCTTTTTTGGCGAGCCCTTTATGCCGCGCAACCCCGACGTCTATGCCTCCATGTTGGGCGAGCGGATGCGCCGCTATGGCTCTCAGGTCTACCTGGTCAACACCGGGTGGAGCGGCGGCTCCTTTGGGGTGGGCAAGCGGATGGACATTGACATCACCCGCGCCATCGTCCATGCGGCGCTGAGCGGCGACCTGGATGACGTCGAGTATGCGGACGATCCGACCTTCCACATCCTGGTGCCCCAGAGCTGTCCCGGGGTTCCCGCCGAGATCCTCAACCCGCGCAACACCTGGGAGGACAAGGAGGCCTTTGATCGCCGGGCCCAAAAGCTGGCCAGCGATTTCAGCGCCCACTTTGACAAGGCCTATGGCAGCAAGGGCATCGATCCGGCGGTGGTCAGCCAGTGCCCGGGCAAGTAGACTGGGCAAGCCGCCCTCTTTGACCAAAAGGGCTGCTCATTCCCAAGATCCTATGGTAAGCATCGTACAGGCGGGTTAGGTGCGTCGTGGACGACGCGCACCCGCCCGTACCGATCGATGGCTGCTCAACACCCGAGGGACATAACAAACTCACCGACGGATCGGAATCGCGGCCCTGCCTGCCTCACAGGTGGGGCTGTTTGTTTTTCCCCAACCGGCATGGTAGAATGAGGCCGTACTCTGGAAGGGAGCGACCCATGGTCACAGTCATCTATCGGGACAAAACTTGGGAGGTCAAAGCCGGGAGCACAGTGCGGCACATCATCACCAGCCTATCCCTGAATCCCGAGTCGATCCTGGCGGTGCGGGAGGGCAAGCTGATCAACGAGGAGACCATCGCCCGGGGGGGCGACACCATCAAGTTGGTGGCGGTCGTCTCGGGGGGATAGAGGGCCTGGGCTCGCAGGGGGATGGCATGAAGTGTAGCAAGTGTGGTGGGCCGGCCGTCATCAATATGCGCCAGCACAGGTTGCGCCTGTGCGCCGAGCATTTCGTCGAATGGTTCGTCGGCATGACCCAGCGGACTATCGAGACGTATCGGATGTTTGGCCCGTCCGACAAGGTGCTGGTGGCCGTTTCGGGGGGAAAGGACAGCCTGGCCCTGTGGGATGTGCTCTTGCAGCTTGGTTATCAGGCCGAGGGCATGTACATCGGGCTGGGCATTGACGAAGAGCTGGCCTATTCCCACACGTCGCTGGAAATGTGCTGGCAATTCGTCCGGGACCATCGACCTGAGGCCACCTTGCACGTGGTGGATCTGGCAGCAACGTATGGCCTGGGCATACCGGAGCTGGCCCGCAAGACCCAGCGAGGTCGAGGCAAACCGTGCGCGGTGTGCGGACTGGTCAAGCGGCACATCATGAACCGGGTGGCCTGGGAGGGGGGATTTGCCGCCATTTCCACCGGGCATAACCTGGACGACGAAGCGGCGGTGTTGATGCAGAACACGCTGCACTGGCAGACCGGCTATCTGGCTCGGCAGGCGCCGGTGCTGGAAGAGCGGGAGGGCCTGGCGCGCAAGGTCAAGCCACTGGTCCGGCTGTACGAGCGGGAGACCGCCGCCTACGCCCTGGTGCAGGGCATCGACTATATTTATGACGAGTGCCCCTTTGCCAAGGGGTCCACAACCAACTTTTACAAAGAGCTGTTGAACGAGTTGGAGCTTGCCTCGCCGGGCGCCAAACAGCAGTTCTACCTGAGCTTTCTCAAGGCGCGGGATTCGGGCGCCGTGGCCTTTGCCCAGCCAGAAGCCGCCAAGCTCCATCCCTGCACCCACTGCGGCCAACCGACGACGGCGGGCGACCTGTGCGCCTTTTGTCGCTTGTGGGTATCGCCGGAGGACGACAAGGCCCGGGCCTGAGCCTGTATTCAGATACGCTGCGCATGGGGTTCCGATGGTGAAAAGAGGCGCCAGAAGACGATTTCGACCAGCCAGTGCATAAGCAGGCAACCCCACAGGTTGCGGGTCAGGAGAAAGAGAAGAGAGGACGCCAGGGCCAGCCCGGCACGAAACCAGTGCACCACCCCCTGGGAAGGATCTCGCCAGCCATCGCGCCACGAGGGGTTCAGGCCCCCTTCCACATACACCAGCGCCAACCCCGCAAAGACCCCCAGATAGACGTCGTCCAGCAGTACTGCCAAGCCGCCCCGGTAAAAGGCCCAGTGCACCTCCAGGAAAAGCCCCTCGATCAGCAGCATCCACACCGGACGGGCAGGGAAGGTGGGGGGATTATTCTCGCCGCGGCGGGCGCTTTTCCAGGCCAGATAAAGAACGAGGAAGGTCAGCAGCCCAACACCGAGGCTCGTGGATAGGGCCTCCAGCCAGCGGGTCACAGGCCAGACGGCGCCGGGTCCCACCAGTCCCAGATCGACGGGAGAGAGCAGACCTTGAAGAGGGCGCCGGGGCCACCCCCCCAGGGCCAGGTAGGGAATGCCCAGATAGAACAGCAGAGAACCGACCAGACGCGCCAGCGAAAGGTGCAGAGGGGATGTGGGCCGCACCTTTGTGAGTCCATACCAGGTGCTTGTGGCTAGGGCATAGAGGAGAACCGAGCCAGCAAGAAAGAGCGCGAGGGGCGAGGCGAGGCCAGCTTGTATCCAATCGTCCATGGTGGAAACTGCCCGATGATCCCTATTCCTCTTTCAGGGGAACAACGAGGGTTACGCGTGTTCCCCGTCCCGGAGTGGACTCGATCTTGAGGGTCCCCTCGATCAGCTCCGCTCGCTCTTTGAGATTGATCAACCCCAGGCTCCCCCGCGAGCGATAATTCTGCTCGACCAAATCCACGTCGAACCCCCGACCGTCATCCACCACTTCGGCGATGAACACGCCATTCTCTACGCCCAGCGGCACATAGATCTCGGTGGCCTGGGCATGTTTCTTGGCATTGTTGATGGCCTCTTCCAGGATGGCAAATACCACACCCTGGGTCTCCCTATCCAGGCAATCCTGGTAGCGCGAGGGGTCCACTTCGACCGACAAGCCATCGGTTTCTCGCAGGTTGTCCGCATATTGGTTGAGGGCGGCGACCAGGCCCTCGGTCTCGAGGATCACCGGGCGCAGGGTGAACAGCATCGAGCGGATTTCCCGAACGGTGCGGTGGGCCAGATCTTCCAGGCGGGCCAACTCGGCCCGGGCGCGCGCTGGGTCCCGGTCGATGAGGAGCCGGGCAAAGTTCAGGCGCATGGCGATGGCCGCCACATCCTGGGTGGGGCCGTCGTGCAGGTTGCGCGCCAGTTTGTGGCGAGCTTGTTCCTCCTGGTCCACGATTTTATCCCGCTCCACCCGCAGGCTCTCGTACAGGCTGGCATTCTGAAGGGCAATGGTGGCCTGGTTGCAAAAGATGGTCAGCAGCTCGGCGTGCTCTGCGGTGTAGGCATTGGGGCGGGCCGAGGCAAACAGCACCACCCCATAGGTCTCGAATCCAGCCCGCAGGGGTACGCAGATCATACATCGAAAACGAGAGAGGGAGGCAAAGACCCCGAGTTCAGGGTCGTTGGCCGGCGATTCGCCGATGACCGATTGGGCCGAGGAGATGGCCTGTTCGACAATGCCGGCTCGCCCTGGAATCCTCTTGGCCTCGTCGGATTGAACGTACAGGTTGCGTTGAGAGGCAACCGAGAGGAGTCCATCCTTATCATACAGCAGGACCATGCCCACCACTTCGCCCATGCGATGTCCAAATTCGTCAAACCCCAGGCGACTGATGTCGAGGATGGCGTCAAGGACGCGTTCATAGTTGAGCGTCGCGCTCAGAGACGAGGCCATTTCGTAGATCAGCTTGACTTGCTCGGGTACCAGGCTATGTTCGTCTTCGGAGGTGACCAAGTCGCAAGTGGCCGAGTAATGGCTGATGATGCCTCCTCCAGAGGCAGCCAGGACATAGGCGAGGGCCTTGAGGGCGGGATCGAACAAAGGGCCCGCAGGGTCGCCCGGCATCCAACCAGCCAGGAACCAAAAGGTGATCCCGGCGATGAACAGGGTGGCCATGGCAAATCCATACTCCCACCCCAGGCGCAAGGCCGCCATCAGGACGGGAAAGAGGGGATAGGCAAAGAATGGGCTGGCAAGTTGGCCCGAGAGGTGCAGCAGCACGACGATACCCAGGGCGTCGATGATCAGCGTGAGAATGGGAATGAGAGGAGGGAATAAGCGCAATCCCAAGAGCGCGGTAAGGGCCAGGTTATAGGCGCTGGCGAGGCCGAGAAAGATGGATAGTTCAGAAGAGGTGAGTTCGTGGGCCGGATCGAACAGGGCAATGATGGGCACCCCGGCGATCAGCGCCCACCGCAGCAGACAGATGGCCCAGTCGGTGTCCAGATGTCTTTGGGTTTGTGGAGATACCCCCGATTTTGTCGGTGTAAGCATAGGTCTATCGCTGGCCAATGGCGCTGCGCCCATGTACGTGCGCAAACCCGCGTCACCACACAGATGCCCAGAGACCCGAGTTCAGGTCCAAACTGTGCTTGACCTCCAAGCGTACTGCCTACCTTTGCCGATGGTGAGGCCGCGTGGTTCGTCCAGCATCTATAAAAAAGCCGTGGTCGCTCCGCATGAATACTGCTCCCAGGCGACCACAGCCAGCTCATCCGAGTGGGCGAGAAGGGACTTGAACCCCCGACCTCGTGCATGTGAGGCACGCGCTCTAGCCGTCTGAGCTACTCGCCCTAAGCAAAGGCATTATAGCACTTCTGGAGCGAAAAGGCAAATAGCCTGGGCCGGAATGCCGCAAAGGGTGTGGGATTGTACTGCTGGACATGTGACCCTGGGCGATCTGGTACGGGCGACGCATGCGTCGCCCGTACTGACGGCCTGTTGGGCGCCCGCCAGAGTTCTTTGACAGAGAGGTGCTTTCGTGGTATACTGGGGCCGTGGTCGATTTGGAAAGGCGATGAGGTTGCCTTGAGTACGCAGCTTGCAAACCAATCCCTGGCGCCCAAGGAACTGTACAACCCCTACCCGTCGTCAGCTTTTCGTTCTGGATAGCTAGCTCGCGTCCTTGCTGTTTGTGGTGATGGCCAGCTCTCCAGACTTGGCTGGAGGCTGGCTCTTTTTCTGTCGGTCGGTGTCCTGCCCAGGGGTATCGTATGGGCGCGTCGGACGCCATTCGGTCAGGCTGTGCACGACGCATCGGTTGGATGCGGGTCCATGGGCTTTTATGAAAATTTTGACCATTAGCGACAAGGTGGAGGATTCGATCTATAGCTCGGGGGTTTGCGAGCGCTTTGGAGACGTGAACTTGGTGCTTGGCTGTGGCGATCTGCCCCACTACTATCTGGAATTCATCGTGACAATGCTCGGCGGGCCGCTGTTCTACGTGGTGGGCAACCATGCCCATGCGGTCAAAGAGCAACATGCGGCCAAGGAACATATGGGGTTTCCCGATGGCTGCGAGAACATAGACGGGCGCACGGTCCGCTATCGAAATCTCTTGATCGCCGGGTTCGAAGGTTCGATGCGCTACAACAACAGCCCCCACTTTCAGTATACCGAACGGGAAATGGCGTGGAAGGTGTGGCAATTGACCCCAGCCCTGATGCTCAATCGGCTGCGCTACGGGCGATATCTGGATATTCTGATCACCCACGCCCCGCCTCAGGGTATTCACGACCAAGAGGATCGGTGCCACCGAGGGTTTCGGGTGTTTCGAACCTTTATGGATCGTTTTCAGCCCAGGTATCTGATCCATGGTCACATTCATGTGTACACCAACCTGGAGCCCCGAGTTACATCCTATGGCAACACGCAAGTGATCAACACCTATGGTCACAGAATTCTCGAGATCGACGATGACACCTTGCGCTGATTCCACAGGCTGGAGATTGGGCGTGGGCGGGGACAGCGCCGGGGCTCGAAACCTGTTTCCTACCCCTACAAGCCCCTCTTCCCTGCCGGAAGAGGGGCCCGATCCGTGAGCGAAAAACGGGATGGCCTATCCCGCTGGCTATATGCAGGCGAGACCCAATCAGGAGGAAGAACGTGGCGGATGACAAGAAACTGACTTCACAGAGCAGTGACTTTTCTGCCTGGTATAATGAGGTGGTGGTTCGCGCCGAGTTGGCCGACTATGCCCCGGTGCGAGGCTGTATGGTGGTGCGACCCTATGGCACGGCTCTGTGGGAAGCCTGCCAGGCAGGTCTGGACCGACGATTCAAGGAGACGGGACATCAGAACGCGTTGTTCCCCATGCTGATCCCCATGTCCTTTATGCACAAGGAAGCCCAGCACGTGGAGGGCTTTTCGCCCGAGCTGGCAGTGGTGACCCATGGCGGCGGCAAAGAGTTGGAGGAGCCGTTGGTGGTGCGCCCTACCTCCGAGACGATCATCGGTCACATGTACTCCAAGTGGATTCGTTCCTACCGCGATCTGCCGATGTTGCTCAACCAGTGGGGGAGCGTGCTGCGTTGGGAAATGCGGACCCGGCTGTTTTTGAGAACCACCGAGTTCTATTGGCAAGAGGGGCACACGGCCCATGCCACGGCAGAGGAGGCCCAGGAAGAGACGATCCGCATGTTGAACGTGTATGAAGATTTCGCTACCATCGATGCGGCCATCCCGGTCGTCAAGGGCCGCAAGAGCGACACTGAAAAGTTTGCCGGGGCCGAGGCCAGCTACAGCATCGAAGCCATGATGGGCAACAAGTGGGCGCTCCAGGCCGGAACCAGCCACTACTTTGGGCAGAACTTTAGCAAGGCCTTCGAGATCCAGTATCTGGATCAGAACAACGAACTCCAACACTGCTGGACGACGAGCTGGGGCATGAGCACCCGCATGATTGGGGCCCTCATCATGAGCCACGGCGACGACCAGGGGCTGCGGCTGCCGCCCAAGTTGGCCCCCTATCAGGTGGTTATCGTTCCTATCTGGCGCAAAGAAGAGGAAAAGGCCCAGGTCTTGGGTGCCGTGGACCAGATCCGCGCCGAATTGGCGCCCCGGTTCCGCGTCAAGGTCGACGAGCGTGATGGCCTCACGCCGGGCTTTAAATTCAACGAGTGGGAGCTGCGGGGCGTGCCCCTGCGGATGGAGATCGGTCCCAAGGATCTCGAAAAGGGGACGGTGGTGTTGGCCCGCCGCGACATCCCAGGCAAACCAGGCAAGTCCTTTGCGCCGATGGCGGGCCTGGCCGATTCGGTTGGCTCGATGCTGGACACCATCCAGGCGAACATGCTGGCCGAAGCCACGGCCTTCCGGGATAGCAATATCCACGAGGCCAAGGATTACGAGTCGCTCAAAGAGATTGTGGCCGATGGGTGGGCCAAGGCTTTTTGGTGCGGCGATCCCGCCTGCGAAGCCAAGATCAAAGAGGACACCAAAGCCTCGAGCCGGAACATCCCCCTGGATCAGGAGGGGGCCGGGCCGGGGACTTGTGTGGTGTGTGGCAGCCCGGCCCGAGAGTGGGCCTATTGGGCGCGCGCTTACTAGGCCTGTTGGGTTGGAGGGGGGGCCTGTCGAGGGCGACAGGCGTCCCCCAGCTTGTCTTATCACGTCCAAGAACGATCGCATGCGACGGCTCGCACTAGCAGCCTGTCGGAGAGGGCTGTCATTCTGAGGAGCGGAGGCGGCAAAGCCGCCGGAGCGACGAAGAATCTCGCCATTAGATCCCATTTGACAGCCGAAAAGCGAGATTCTTCGGCCCCTTCGGGGCCTCAGAATGACAAAATAGACGGCGTTTTGCCTCGGTGGTTTTCTCTCCGACAGGCTGCTAGAGAAGAGGAATGAAACATGATTCAATGCTCAAATTGCGGTGCGCAAAACGCCGACTATGCCCGCGAATGTGAATTCTGCGGCACAGCTCTCGTCCGGCCCGAGCTTTCATCAGAAGCCACAGCCCTCCGCGATCAATTGCTGGGCATGAGCCTGGGGGTGGAAGACTTTTATACCATCTGCTTTGCCCTGAATGTCGATTGGCGCCACTTTCGGGACATGAAGGACGAGGCCGGCAAGATCGAAATGCTTGTTCGCCAGTTGGCAAGCGAGGGGCGCATCGACGAGGTACGACGCTTTCTCCAGGATTTCCGCTTTCCTCAGAATTACCCACCCTTGCCCCAACCGCCTGCCGACAACCTGTGGCTCACCTATGTCTATGCCTGTCAGAATGTGAGCAGTATGGACCAGCTCCAAACGCTGGTCAATCAGATCGGGCTCAGCGATGCGGCCCAACTGCCGGGCACAGCCGTCCCCCATAAACTACGCGAGGCCCTATGGGTGGCCGTCCGAGCCAATGCGCTGCCCTACGTTCATGATTGGCTAGGAAGCCTGAGGCCCGATGTGGGCTTGCAGCGCCCGAACATCCGCGAGCGGAGAACCCGGGTCAGCCGGCGCACCGATTCGCCTCATCGTGTCTAGGCGCGCTCAGGCTGGCCCGATCGCTTTTGGCATCATCGTGGATCGTCTCTGCGAGTTGGTACATGGTTCTACTTTCGGAGGAGTAAGCAATGAAGACCGGGCGTGTGCGTAGAAAAGACGAGCCAGCTCCCGAAGGGGCCAGATCGGCCGAGGAGGCGGTCCCACAGGACGTGGGAGCGCCGCCTGGAGCTGAAGGTTCGGGATTGGTCAGCCCCCAGGGCGCCATGAGCCCCGCTGGGAGCAGAGGCGTACAGGGAAAATCGACCTTTGCCATCCTTGCCGTGATCGGCGTGATCCTGGCCTGTCTCGTGATCTTTTTCCTGGTGGGGCTGGGGGGCAAAACCGAAGAATGGGTTGAGGTCACCCGCGCCAACGGCACCTGGACTTCAACCCTGGTGGTCTTGGGGCCGCAGGTTCAGGTCGAAGAGCGGTGGGAGGCCGATTGTACCCGTGAGGCCAACGCCGTGGTCCGCGCCGGGTCGTGCATCCAAAAGGCCGCCGAGACCTACCAGGACCGGGTGGTGGAGGAGTATGAGGAGTTTGCCTACGAGATCTATTACGACGAGACGTGGGATCAAACCTATCAGGCTCAAGGCACCGATTTTGCCCCAATCGGCTTGGGATCGGACGATTGGTGGGAGGACAACCTGCACTACACCCGCCAGGAAATTTTGGATCGAGATACCTGCCAACTCACCAGCTATGCCGTGTGGGTGGACGATCCCGCCGATACCTCTCAGGAAATCGAGGTCTATTTGTCGCAATGCGAGGTGTGGGATCGCATTGTGGTGCAAGAGCGGGTGTACGATCAGGGACTTTGGTGCTTGTGTGATGTGACGACGCTGGCTCAGATCGGGCAGCAGACCGAACAAGGCGCCGGGCTCGACGTGCTGTGGCCCAGCCCCAGCGTGCCCCAGGGGGGCCAGACCCAGAGCGCCTTCAAGGGGCAGGTCACCTTTTTGGGAGGGGATTACAGCTATACGGTGACGACCGACGACCTCAATCAGTACCAGGATTATCTGTCCAGTACCTATTACATCGGCCTGAAGGACGGCAAGCCTGTGGCCGTCAGCAAGAACCCCCGAGATTGATAGCGCATCTCTTTCGGTGGGAATCGTGAATTCGGCTGTTCCGTCGCCGTCGAGTTTTACGGGGTGATGGAGTGACTTTCACCCATGCTTAGGAG
>CAYVLO010000014.1:0-19311 GCA_964452125.1 uncultured Anaerolineaceae bacterium
GGGCTTTTTCGTCGCCCTCGAGATAGCGTCAAGCAGACATTGAGCGCCCCATGTCCGTTCTCACATCATGTTATCAACGCACCTGAAATACACCCTTGCGTAGGGGCACGGCATGCCGTGTCCATGCGTAGTAAGCGAAAGGAAGGGAAGACCCGCCAGCTTCTGTCATGTCCGTTCGTGCGCGGGACATTCTTCTGACGCGGTGGAAAAAGGTCGCGGCCCTGGGCCTCAGGGCTGGACGGTGGATTCGACTGTGGGGGTCAGGGTCGCCGTGATCGGCAGGGTTGCCGTCAGCGTCGCCGTCGGCGTCACGGGGATCTGAAAGTAGGCTTCGGCCACCTGGCGAAAGAGGGGCGCGGCATAGGTGCCACCCTCGCCCACATGCTCCACGATGACGGCAATGGCAATTTCTGGGTCCTTGGCTGGGACATACCCGGCAAACCAGGCATGGGGTTTTTCCTGTCCGCTTTCGGCCGTACCTGTCTTGCCCGCGGCCGTCAGGCCAAAGCCTTGAAAGGCGCTGTAGGCCGTGCCCGCCGAAGAGGCCGTCACTTTGTGCAGACTGTCGCGGATGACAGCCAGGTTGTCGTCACTCACCGGCAGCTTGCCTGCCTCGGTCGGCTCGAACACCCATTGGGGGTTCTGGGGATCCGAGGCGATCATCTCCACCACCTGGGGGCGGTACAGAGTTCCGCCGTTGCCCACAGCAGCCATCATAACCGCCACCTGCAACGGGGTGACCTGCAACTCGCCCTGACCAATGGACAGGTTCACCGTATCGCCCGGCGCCCAACCCTCTCCCTTGGTCTTGATCTTCCAGTTGGGATCGGGCACCAGGCCCGGAGACTCTTCGATCTCGATGCCGGTCAGCCGCCCGTACCCAAACTGCCGCGCATAGTCGGGCAGCACGTTCTGCCCGACGCCGTTCAGCATCAACCCCACCTGGTAGAAGGTGATGTCGCACGAAACCGTGAGGGCATAATTCAGCGCGATCCGGCCATGACCATTCCGCGCCCAGCACACCTTGGGCCATTCGGCCCCCAGGCCGGTCCAGGTGCCCCGGCAAATGAAGCTACTGCTGGCCGTCAGCCCTCCGGCTTCCATGCCCGCCGACATGGTCACCACCTTGAATACACTTCCGGCCGGATAGGTGCCCTGAGTGGCGCGGTTGACCAGGGGGCGCCGCCCATCGGCCGCCAACCTGGCCCATTGATCGGCGCTGATGCCCGTGGGGAACAGATTCGGATCGAACGTCGGATAGGTGGCCAGCGCCAGCACACGCCCGGTTTGAGCCTCCAGGACGGCAATGGCCCCCAATCGCTGTCCCAGGATCTCCTGGACCTTTTTTTGGAAGGCGCGGTCAAAAGTCGTATACAGGCTGCTGCTTTCGTGCGACGGCTTGTCGGCCAACACAGCCACCAGCTCCCCCTTGTAGCTGAGGATCTCCAGCCGCCCGCCCCGTTCACCGACCAAGAACTGCTCCCCCCAGCGTTCCAACCCCATCTGGCCCACCGACTCGTCGCCCGTGTAGCCTTGCGCCCGCCAGAGATCGACATTCTCCCGCTGGATCGGCCCCACCAGCCCGACCACATGGGGCGCGATCAGATCGGGGTTGTAGGAACGAGTCCACGCCTCGCGTAATTGGACACCAGGGGTGGAACTGAGCGCTTCGTAGTAGGTCTGGCCCGTCTCGGCGCTGACCGTGCCCAGAGGCACGTACCAATCGGGTCGGGCCTCGGCATAGGCGGCCTGGATGCTGCCTGCCGACTTGACAAGAACAGCGCTGAGCAGGCCCAGGGTCTCGGGCTCGTTTTCGATCTCGCCCGGGATGACCCCCACTTCGACCAACGTCCCCTGCACCGCCAGCCCCAGCCCATTGCGGTCGTAGATATTTCCCCGGGAGGGAGAACGGGTGGTGAGCCGGACAAAGGTCTCGGAGCTCAACTGCGGTAGAATGAGGGCAGGCGACCAGGCCACGCCCCAACGTCCCTGATCGAACACCAGGGGCATCTGGTTTTGCACCGTAAAGTCGCCAACAAAGCCCGTGTGAAAGGTGACCGAGAAGGAAACCTCGGCGTTGAAACCGGGCTGAAAGGCGGCCGAGATCCGCGGCTTGACGCCCACGATGATCGCTTCGTCGACTACCTGGCGGTACGTCTCTACAAACTGCTCCTCAGAAGTCGCAGCCTGAGAAGCGGGCGACAGCAGCGAGTACATCGCCGCATAGTCGGACCGCTCCCAGGCCTGCAGAAAGGCAAACGCCACTTCATCGGCAGGCGGCAGCGTAGGGGTGGGCGTCGGTTCAGGGGTGGGCGTAGGTTCCAGAAAAGTTGGAATGCAGCCCACGATCAGCCCTAGCAGGCCCAGGAGCACCCCCAGCCGCGCCGCGATTCTTCCAAGCTGTCTCATCGAGTCTCAGTCCCAAGGATCCCACCGCTGCCATCATGCCCGCGGAAGCGGGCATCCATCCTTTTCCGCACGGGAGTGGACCCCCGCTTACGCGGGGGTGACGACCTGCGCGGGGGTGACGGCTCGATTTGATGCCATGCAAGGCTTTCCCAAAGGCCTGCTGGAGCCCGAGTGTCTATCATTGCTCCTCAACATACTCGCTTTTATGCACATGGGGCACGGCAAAGCGTGCCCCCATGGTTTAGCTCGTTCCCACGCTCTGCGTGGGAACGAGGTGAAAACCGAAACGTTCCCGGGACAAGTGTCGCATTCCGACCCACAGGGCGCCTAGCGCGTGATCGTGCGCGCAGCCGGCTCTTCCCAATCGGCCAAAGTCGAACTCTGCCCACTCATGTCCGATGCAGCCGCCCCCACATTCTTGCGCAGCAAAAGATTGTCCGCATAGGCGCCATGGGGGCGGGTGTCGGCTCCGTCCGAACCAAAGATGAGGGCAATCCACACCTGGGGCCTCCCGGTCAGATCTCCCAAAGTATAGACGTTTGTGAGATCAAAGGTTCGGGCCGTCCACTGGCTCTGGGGAAAGAGGGCCGTCGTGCAACTGCCATAGTAGTTGGTATCATCCACCGAAGCCATGTGACACAAACTGTCGCCCGGCGCCAGCACGTTGACCCAGGCTTGATAGGTCAGTTCTGCCTCCACCGCATCGGCCAAACTGAACGGCCCGTAGATCATCCACGAGGAAGCGTTGTTGGGATACGAGCTGCCACAACTCAAGCTCGATCCATCCAGGCCGGCGCCGACGGCCCAGGCGCTGTACGAACCCGCATAGGGCAGGCAATTCCGCTTGCCCCAGTAGTATTCGCCATACTTCGGCCCCAAAACCGTATCATTGTTGTCGAGCACTTGCCACAAGGCGCCGGGAAAAGCGCCCTCAAAGTCCTCCTCCATCACCGTCACCCAGTTGCTGCTGGGCGCGGTGCCGACATAGTTCCGGACCACATAGGGCAAATAAACCTTGCTGTGAACCGAGACGGATTGAGAGTTGCTCCAGGGGCTCCTGGCATCGGCGCTGAACGCCCGGACGCGATAGTACCACCTTCCTTCGGGTTGCCCCGTCACCCCATGCGAGGTCCCAGAACCGCTATAGGCCTCAGTGGGGTCCACAAAATAGGGATTGTTGGCAACTTCCAGGGTATAGCTATTGGCTGCACCCACCGAAGACCAGGCCACCGTATAGTCTCCATCCCCATCGGCGTTGCTGATCGCCGACAGCACTGGCGCATCGATCGTCAGTACATCCACCGTAGTCGATTTAGACGCGCTCAAGGGGCTGTCGCCGGCCGCGTTGCTGGCCTGGACGCAGTAATACCAGGTTTCATTGGGCTGACCAGTCACGCTGTAGCTGAGCGCAGTCCCCTGGTAGCGAAGGGTCGCCCCACTGCAGGCCGAGTTGTTGCTGCTCTCCCATAGCGTGTACTCGGTCGCACCCGTCGCCGCCTGCCAGCTCACCACATAGGCGTCCTCCTGGCCCGTGTTGGAGATGGCGTTCAGAACCGGCGCGGCGGGCTTGGTGGTTACCGATTGCACGTTGCTCCACGCGCTGTAGCCATTGGCATTGCTGGCCCGCACGCGATAGTAGCGGGTTGTACCCGCAGGCTGGCCCGTCACGGCAAATTGGGTGCTTGTCCCTGTGTACAAGGTTGTTGCCGTGGCAAACGTCGAGCTACTGGATTGCTGAAGGGTATACGACGTCGCCCACGGCACACTATTCCATGCCACCGTGTACGCTCCATCGCCATCGGCGTTGCTGATGGGCGAAAGCGTCGGCGCATCGGGAGGGGACACATTGCCCAGCGCTGCCCCTGCGTCGATGCGCCCATGCCCGTAATTCGGATCCCAGCCGACGGCCCCCAGATCGAAGGCAGTATTCTGGATGACGTTTTGCACCTGAACGGGCGTCAGGGTCGGCGATTGGGCCCAGATCAACGCCGCCAGCCCCGAGACGTAGGGCGCCGCTTGAGAGGTGCCATGCACAAAATCATAGTTCCGGTAAAACCCCGACGAGTTCAGGGCGACTGCATAGGTGGGCATGGTGCTGTAGATGCCATTGGGGTCGTGGAGGCTGGACATCGATCCGCCGGGGGCCGCAATGTCGCAGTGCGACCCATATTGGGAATAGAAGGCATAGACGTCCGTCGGCCCGGTGGCTGCCACCGCCATCACATTGGCGTAGGCAGCCGGATAGTTGGTGGGGTTGGCCACAGGGCATACCGAGCTGATCGTACGGCAATTGCCCATGGCTGCCACCACCAGCCGGCCGGCATCGTGGGCCGTCGTGACCGCGTTCTGCATCGCCTGCGAGTAACTGGGACCGCCCAGGCTCAAATTAAGCACCTTGGCCCCGTGGTCACGGGCCCATATGATCCCGTCGACAATATCGTCGCTGTATCCGGCGCCTGTCGCGTCCAACACCCGAACAGGCATGATGCGCGCTTGCCAGTCCATGCCCGCCACACCCAGGCCATTGTTTCCCTGGGCGGCGGCGATCCCAGCCACGTGGGTGCCATGTCCGTTCTCATCCCACGGATAGGCGTCGCCTCCAACAAAATCATAGCCAGCCACCACCTTGCCCGCCAGGTCGGGATGGTTTAGATCAATACCGGTGTCGATGATGGCGATCACAACACTGGCGCTGCCGGTGGTCACGTCCCAGGCCGCGGGCGAATTCACGATCGTGTGGGCCCACTGTCGATAATAGTAGGTATCGTTGGGGGTGCTGCCCGTCTCAAAAGCATAGTACCGATAGTTGGGCTCGGCAAACTCGACGGCCGGGTCGGCCGACAGGCGCTCGGCCATGGCCAGTTCTTGGCCCTGGGGCACCTGCCACACTTCTACCCCAACACCTTCCAGGGTGCGCACATGGCCGGCATCCGCTTGATCCAACAGCGCATTGGCCGATAGGATCGAAGCCCCTGCCTTGAACTTGACCAGGATCTCGCCCGCCTTATAGTCGGCAGAGGCTCCCATGCCCTCGCTCTCCATCGAGCCGGGCCCGTCTTGGGCCGTCACCGGCCCCAACCCAACGAGCAGCAGGGTTGCCAACAGAACCCACCCGATAGCGGTATGCAGTGTGCGATTTGACATGGCTTTTCCTTTCCTTATCCCTTTTTGGGAAGAAAAAAAGATCGTAAAGGCGCCATCCATGCTCCTCAACACGAACCAAAAAACAGAGGAGCGTGGATGGACATCTACATGAGCGCCGTGAAGCGTCACCCTTCGCTTTCCGGGTCCGTGGGCGGCGGGTCCGTGGGTGGCGGAGCGGTTGGTGGCGGATCCGTGGCCGGTGGAGCAGTCGGCGGCGGGTCCGTGGCCGGTGGACTGGTGGGTGGTGGAGCGGGCGCCGGCGGATCCGTGGGCGGCGGGTCCGTCGCCGGTGGGTCTGTAGCTGGTGGGTCCGTCGCCGGCGGATCCGTGGGTGGTGGGTCCGTCGCCGGTGGGTCTGTAGCTGGTGGGTCCGTCGCAGGTGGCTCCGTTGCCGAGGGGTCGGCTGTGGCCGAAGGATCTGCCGTCGCCGAGGGGTCCACCGTTGCCGAGGGGTCCACCGTCGCCGAGGGGTCCACCGTCGCTGAGGGCTCTGCCGTGGGCGCCGAGGTCTTGGTTGGCACGCGCGTCGGCAAGGGCGCCTTGGTGGGCGGTGGCAGGTAGCAGGGCACCCACAGCCAGGTATTGGCGTAAATCGTTGTGCCCGGCAGGCAATTGGCCGTACGCAACGCCGAGATAGTTGTATGGCAGCGGAACGCCAGAGAGGACAGCGTATCTCCCGAGCGGACCTTGTACTGGAACCACCCGGAAGGAGGCCCACACACGGGCCGCTGAGTGGCTTTGGGCGCCACGATCTTGGGCGTCGGGAGTTTGGGCACCAGGATAACCATCCCAATACGCAACGGTTGATCGGTCATGCAGTTGGCGCGCAGCAAGGCAATCTTGGTGGTTGAGTACCGCTGGGCCAGGTTGGCCCAGGAAATGTCGCCCTGCTTGACCACATAGGTCTGCCAGTTGGCCGGAGGTGTGCACACCGGTTCCGGTGTGGGCGTAGGCGATTCCTCAGGGGTTGGGGTTGGGGTTGCCGATTCTATCGGCGTGGACGTCGGTTGCGGCGTGGATGTGGGCACAGGCGTCTTGGGAACGGCGACCTCTACGACTTGGGTCGGCGGGACTGCGGTTGCCGTTTCGGTTGGCTCGCCAAATGCCAGCAGCGATTGTTCCTGCAACCCCACGGCCATGGCCGCCAGCATGCTGAGCAGCACCACCAAGACAGCCACAGCTCCGGCTAGCAGGGGACGAACCCTTCTCAGCAGCCGATCCTGATCTGTCCTCAAGGTCCCTGATGGTTCCCGCTCGAAAGCCATGCTATAGGCTCCCACTCGTTTCAGTCAAAGTGGGCAAAAGGCCAGGATGAACATTGCCCGGCGCATGCACCGGCAGAATGACCCGGAAGGTGGTGCCCACGCCCGATTCGCTTTCCACCCACAGGCGCCCGCCTTGCGCCTCTACCAAACTGCGGACCAGAGTGAGTTCCGACTGTGGTTCGCCCAACCCATCTGCCTGATTGGGCTGACTTTGGTCAAAGATCTGGCTCAGCGCTTCATCCGATAGACCACCACCCGTGTCCTTGACCGACACAACCAAATAATCGGTGCCATTCAGTTCTGCGTAACTCTGCTTGACCGCCGGACTATCCAACTGCCCGACATCGATCTCCACTTTGGATCCTTCGGCCAAGGTCCTCGCGGCATTGGCAAGAAGGTTGGCAAACACCCGCCGAAGGTGATCCGGATCGGCCTCGACATTCGGCAACCCCTGCGGCAGATCCAGATCTACCGTGATGGCATTGGCCTTGAACTGCGCCGAGGATTCGCCGACCACCTGTTCAATAACCTTCAACAGATCGACGACCTGGCGTTTGGGCTCGAGCCACTCGTCCCGGCTTCTGGCGTCTCGCGACAGATCGCTGGTCATCTTGAGCATCTGCTCAGCAGCCGCTCGGGTGCGTAGCAAGAACCGGCGCTGACCCTCTCCAATTATACCTACGGCTTCGCCCAAAAGCAAATCCACGTAGGAGATAATGCTGGTCAAAGGCGTCCGCATCTCAGCAGTCAACGACAACACGTTCCCCAGCCGATCCCGCCGGTCACCCACCTCGGCCGAAATATCCTGCAGAATGGCCACAATGCCCGCCGCCTGGCCTTTGCTCGGATCAAACGCCAGGGGCGCCATGTCGCACAACAGCGTATGGGAGCCCATCAGAGTCGTCAACCTCACCGCTTCGCCTCCCTGGACGGTGGTCACAGCCTGGCGCCAGCGCTCGTCTTGGCCGATGTCCTGCAACCCCATCGTGCAGAGCTCATCCTCCCCACGATCCAACAAGAGTTCGGCGGCAACATTCACCTCGCGGACCTTGCCATCGGCATCGGCGACCAAAAGGCCAGCCGTCATGCCCTGCAACACCGTCTGCAACCACTGCGCCGATTGGGCATCTTGGCGCCACATCGCCTCCCGGCGGGCCAGCTCCGATTGTTGCCAGCGTGCCTGCGCCTCAGCGTTGGCATGAGCTTGGGTTAGGTCGCCATCCAACACCGCCAAACGTTCGGTGAGGGCTTCGATCTCGGCCCGGGTGCTCACCAGCTTGATCTCCAGGGCGTTCCGCACCTCACGGGAAAGCTCCTCTTGCTCCTGATGTTCCTCAATTTGGGCCTGAGCCGCCGCCAGTCGTTCCCGAAGTTCCTCCACCTCGCCATGGGTCTTGCCCACACGCTGAACGCCATTGGTCAGCTCCTGAGTCAGCTTTTGGACCCTCGCCTGGGCAGCCTGATGTCGCCGGGCATTCCGAACCGAGATCACCAGTTGCTCCGACATATCCTGGCATAGTTTGGCCTCGGTAGGCGTGAACGGGCGCTGCGATTGAGAATTGCCCACGATCATCGCGCCCATCGCTTCAGAACCATCCAACAGCGGATGGACCAACAGCGGCCCTACATCACTCGAGCCCATCAGAGCAAACAGCACCTTGAGCTGCACATTTTCGGCCTCGTCGCCGATCACATACTTTTTGCGGCGCATGGCGTGCTGCACAACCGCCTGATAGTCCAGGGGAAAAGTCACACCTTCTCCGCGCCCTTGGCGCATGGGGTTGTAAATGGCCACCAACCGCATTTGCCCGGGATCGCCCTCTTCGGGGAAGGCGATAGCGCATTGATCAGCGCCCAGCGTCTGGGCGATTCCTTTCACGGCATTATCCAACACAACCGGCAGATCCAGCGAGGCCGAGATTTGCTGGCTGGTCTCGATCACATTGATCAGGCTTTTCATGTGATCTAGCGAGGTCTGGCTAATGTCCTGCAATTGCCTACGATTCTCTCGCAAGCGAACCATCAACCCCGTATAGGCCGACACCACCAGCATCAAGAATCCGACAAGGTTCGAAAGGCGCTCCCAAACGGAAAAACTGGCAAGTTCGAGGGGAAAGAGGAGTTGCAGAACGCGACCGGCAGCCATAGCCAAAAAGCCAAAGAGGAGAAAAGCCCAGCCCTCGTCCCTGCTCCTCACCACAGCCACCATCGCCAAAAGCAACAGGCCAATCTGGCCCAAACTCCACACAGGGGCCTGCCAATATTGATTATAGTCGGGAAGAGTGCCCATGTTGGGTGCGGCTTGGGCCCAATCCATCGTAAACCAGGCAAAGACCCCAGTCAATACCACAAGGGTGACGCCAAAGATGACATCCCAGGCGCGTGCGCCGCGCCGACTGAGGGGCATAAATGCCCACCCCAACAAACCGATACTAGCCGCATCGATGTAGCGTTCAAAAGGCGGAAGCAACACCCACGACTCGACCCAGCCTGCGGATGCCACCAAGACGGCTACGAGATACAGAATGCGCGCCAACACCAACCCACTGGCGGCAAAGACCAGGCGTTGGGCCTGATCGTGCTGAGTTTGGCGCCACTCCCCCCACACCATGCCCAGGACCGCTTCTACGAAAAGCAGCAGCAGCAAATAGTACACCAGGCTGGCAAGGACGGTGTCAAATACCTGATAGGCCCCTGCTAACAAGTCCATGACCAACTCTCTTGTCGGGCACCCAATACTCGTCCGCTTTCTCCAACGGCCGAGTGGTCAAAAGGGTGTGTAGAGCCAAAAACCATGAACGTAATCCTACGTCGCCTCCACTATTCAATCCTATTATAGCAGCTTTTGCTCAACTTGGCAATATCTAGATCCCCCGCTATACAACTTTATTCTCTTTGCACATTTATGTCTGCTTTTAGGCCACCGTCGTAGCAAGAGGGGGAGGGCCGTACATTTCCGCCGCGAAACCTGAAAGGGGGCCGGGGACCGTTTCGGATCGAAAACGATGCGACGAGCCAACGTTTGCTGGCAATCCGTCGTCTCGACCCGACGCTTGCAAAGTGCCCGCCAGCAGCCCCCGACAGGGCAGTGCGCCCCTGAGGCTAGGGCGCCAGATGTCCATTCTAGAGTGCGACAGCAAGCTGCTGCTTGCCGCCGGGAGCCAGGTGCCGGGCCTCAGGGGGTGGAGCCCAAACAGAAATTCAAAGAGGGATGGACCTTGGTAGTCCACCCCTCTGGTTGCTCACACCACTTTCTCCATCCCATTGCAAAAAGAGAAGGGACGTTGAGAACTCGGGCTCCTTGCCCAGTGCGCATGGTACGCTTGGCGCCACTCCCCCAGATCAGAAAACCAAGGGGAATCCGAACTCCTCACGCAACCGGTTTGGCTAACGCTTGGTGTACTGCGGCGCCTTGCGAGCTCGCTTAAGACCCGGTTTCTTGCGCTCCTTTTCCCGAGGGTCGCGCGTCAGGAACCCGGCGCGTTTCAACAACGTGCGCAATTGCGGGTCGATCAGAAGAAGGGCACGAGCCACGCCGTGGCGAATGGCCTCCGCCTGCCCCGTGATGCCGCCCCCTTTGACCACCACCGAAAGATTGTACGCATCGGCGCTGTTGGCAAGCTGCAAGGGGGCCAGAGCGTCCTGCTGGTGTTCGCCCCGTCCAAAATACTCGGCCAGCGTCTTGTCGTTGACCACAACCTGCCCATTGCCGGGGTAGAGCCGAACCCGGGCCACCGCTCGCTTGCGTCGTCCTACCGCTTCATAGTACCGCACATCATCAGACATGAATCATCTCCCTACAGTTCCAAAGGCTTGGGCTGCTGCGCCTGGTGAGGATGGGCATCACCGGCATACACCTTGAGCTTTTTTAACATGCGCCGGCCCAATTTGTTCTTGGGCAGCATCCCCCTCACGGCGGCCTCGATCACCCGCTCGGGGAATCGATCCAGTTGATCCCGCAGGCTGATGCTCTTGATCCCTCCTGGATACCCCGAGTGCCGATAGTACACCTTTTGGTCCAGCTTGTTGCCGGTCACATGGACCTTCTCGGCATTGACCACAATGACAAAATCGCCGCAATCCAGGTGAGGCGTATAGATCGCCTTGTGCTTGCCCTTTAGGATCGGTGCGATTCTCGAAGCCAGTCGGCCGAGGGTCTCTCCCTCTGCATCGATAACGTACCAATCGTGTGTAATTTCTGCTGACTTGGCCGTAAAAGTCCTCACGATAATACTCCTTCAGGATAGTCGACCTGGACTAGGCACAGTCCCTGAGCCGGTGCGACCAACTTGACCCGACTTCGATCCAATGCTTTTCGTATCTCATCGAACCGGTCGGGCGAAATCTCTTTCCAACCCACCAACACCAACATCCCCACAAGGCTCCGAACCATCCGGTAGAGAAAGGCATTGGCTTCGATCTCAAAAGTGAGAAACGGACCTTGCTGTTGCCATTCGGCCCGGCAGACGGTTCTCACCGTATTTTCGCCCGTGGGCGAGCGCCCAAACGTTGCAAAATCGTGAGTGCCCACCACCGACCGACTGGCCTGGACCATGGGGCCCAGTTCGAGTTTGCGTTCCACCCACCAGGCGGTTCGCTGGGCCAGCGGCGACCGCCCCTTTTGGTTCAACAGCGTGTACTGATAGGTGCGGCTCGACGCGCTAAACCTGGGATGAAACCCCTCAGGCGCCCGGCCCATATCTCGGATGGCCACATCGTCGGCCAACACCGCGTTCAGGGCCCGGTAAAGCTCGGCCTGTTCGCGCCGCCAGGGCACCTCAAAGCTCACCATCTGCCCGCTGGCATGTACCCCCCGGTCGGTCCTTCCGGCGCCGGTCACCCGCGTCGCCTGACCGGTGACCCTTTCCAGGGCCCGTTCGAGTTCCCCCTGGACGGTCCGTTCGCGCGCCTGGACCTGGAACCCATAGAAATCGGTCCCATCGTATTCGACCCGGGCCCAGTACCGAACGACGCCCCGACCAGGGCCGAGAGGGTCTCCGCTCGATGCCGGGAGAGCCCTGGCGACCTCCCCCGGGCGTGAGCACCCGGCGCTCTGCCGAGACGCGTCCACGCCAAAAACCTTACTCCACCAACTCCAAGACCGCCACCGGGGCCGAGTCGCCGCGGCGCATGCCCAGCTTGAACATACGGGTGTAGCCGCCCGGCCGATCGTCGAACCGCGGCGCAATCTCTTCCACCAATTTGTGGGCGACCGCCTTGTCGGTCAACGTCGCCAACACCTGGCGCCGGGCATTCAGGGCCAACTCACCGGCCATCTGGGCCAGGGCTTCCTCATTCTGCTGATCGGCCAGTTGGATGAGCTGCTCTGCCCGCTTGGCATTGAACCAGGCCGATAGCTTTTTCACGTCCCGTTGCTTGGCCAACTCGACCACTCGCTCCGAACGGGCCTTGCGAGCTTTGGTTATCACCCGTTCCGCCAGGGGACGGACAGCCCGAGCCTTGGCTTCGGTGGTTTCGATCCGCTCATGGCGAAACAGTTCTGTCATCAAATTTCGATACAAGGCTCGTCGATGGCTAGATGACCGTTTCAAATGACGGCCTGCTTTTCGATGTCTCATTTCTCGTCAACGCCTCCGATACCAGACCTGGGCTATTCAGTCGGCAAAGGCCAAAAGCCTTTGTCTGTTAGCTTTTCTTTCAGCTCATCCAGGGATTTTTGCCCAAAGTTGCGGATCGACAACAGCTCATTCTCGTCCCGTTCGAGCTTTTCCAAGATCTCGCCGACCCGGGTGATGCCAGCGCGTTTCAGGCAGTTAAACGCCCGCACCGACAAATCCAGATCTTCAATCTCGATCTCTGCCACTCGCTCCGGGATATGGCTTTCCTCCACTTCGGGTTCGACCTCGACGGCTACATCACCGAACTCGGCAATCGGAACCAGATGCTTGACCAGGATCTGAGCGCTGGTGCTCAGGGCCTCGATCGGCGTGATCGTGGCATCGGTCCAGATTTCCAGGATCAAGCGGTCAAAGTTGCTCACCTGTCCGATGCTGGCTCGCTCGATCTTGAACGAAACCTTGCGCACAGGACTAAAGATCGCGTCGGTGGGGATCTCGGACACAGGCAACTTGCCCCGTTCTTCGGCCATCGAATAGCCGCGTCCCCGCGCCACCGTCATCTCGATTTCCACACTCGCGTCAGGAGAGTCGGTGGTCAACAGATAGATCTCGGGGTTGACCACCTCTACGCTGGGCGGACACAGGATATCGCCCGCCGTCACCACACCTTCTCCCCGCACCTCGAGGCTCAAACGGGCTGTTTCCTCTTGGTCATCGTAGAATTTGAACCGCACCTGCTTCAAATTGAGGAGCAGGGAGGTCATATCCTCGCGGACATGAGGGATCGTGGAAAACTCGTGCGCGATGCCCCGCACCTGGACAGAGATGATGGCCGCTCCTTCCAACGACGAAAGGAGGACGCGACGCAACGCATTGCCCAGCGTGATCCCATATCCACCTTCCAGCGGGCTGATCACGAACCGGCCACGATTTTTCGTTTGAGCATCAGCTTCAATTTTCGGCAATACCAGACTCAACAAGCGGCACCCCCTTGCTCACAAAGCTCAAGACCACCGAGCAACTCGGCTCACACAGACGACCGGTGCTTCGCCGCCTCTTCAAGAGCCATCGTCTCCCCCTAGCCTTAGCGGCTATAGTATTCGACGATCAACTGCTCATTGAACGAAACGTCGATGTCCTTCCGCTCAGGCAAGGCCATGACCCGACCTGTCATCAACTCATCGTCCCGACTCAACCACTCGGCCACCGGTCGATGGGGCAGATCTTGGGCCAAGTCTTTAAAGAAAGGCATCTGGCGGCTTTTGCCCCGCACCGAGATCACATCACCCGGTTCCACCAGGTAGGAGGGAACATTGACCCGCCTCCCGTTGACCTCAATGTGACCGTGGCGCACCATCTGCCGCGCCTGCGGTCGCGATGAGCCAAGGCCCAAGCGGTAGACCACATTGTCCAACCGGCTCTCCAACAGGATGAGCAGATTGGAACCGGTCAAGCCGCGGCGCTGCTCGGCCTCGCTGAAATAGCGGCGGAACTGGCGCTCCAGCACCCCATACACCCGACGGGCTTTTTGCTTGGCCCGGAGCTGAAGCCCATAGTCCGACACCTTTCGCCGGAACTCGGACTGCTGGCCGTGAGCCCCAGGCGGGAAAGGCCGTCGTTCAAACGCACACTTGGGCGACAGACAGCGCTCTCCCTTGAGAAAGAGCTTTTCGCCCTCGCGGCGACATTGTTTACAAACTGCGTCTTTGTACCTTGCCATTCTTCCTCCAATTGGCGGTCAGGGCGCAGCGCCCCCATCCCACCGCGCTGAACACTACACCCTCCGCCTTTTGGGCGGTCGGCAGCCATTGTGCGGAATTGGCGTCAAGTCGGTGATCGACCGCACCACCATACCCGCTGCCTGCAGCGAACGGATCGCAGCCTCGCGGCCCGGGCCGGGCCCCTTGACAAAGATATCCACTTCGCGCATCCCATTATCCTGCGCAGTCCGGGCAGCCTGCTGGGCGGCAAGCTGGGCGGCGTAGGGAGTGCTCTTGCGCGAGCCTTTAAAGCCCGCCGTCCCCGCACTGGCCCAGCCCACCGTGTTACCTGTGGTATCAGTGAGGGTGATGATCGTGTTGTTAAACGTGGCCTGGATATGTGCCTGACCACGGGGGATGACCCGCTTTTCCCGTCGCGGCCCGCGCCGCGGTGCTCGTCGTCTCGCCATTCTAATTCCTCCAGTTTCCCACTACTACTTCTTGGCCCGAGACCGGCGCTTGCCAGCCACAGTCTTTTTGGCCCCACGTTTTTGACGAGCATTGGTCCGAGTTCGCTGCCCGTGCACCGGCAAGTTCCGCCGATGGCGGATGCCACGATAGCAACCGATCTCCTGCAAGCGCTTGATGTTCATCGCCACCTCACGCCGCAGGTCGCCCTCCACTCGGTAGCTCCGGTCAATGATCTCGCGCAGTCGGGACACTTCCGATTCGGCCAGGTCGCGTACCCGAACATCCGGGTCCACGCTCGCTTCGTCCAAAATCTGGCGGCTGCTCGAAGGACCAATCCCGTAAATATAGGTCAGCGAGACTACTACTCGCTTGTCTCGGGGCAAGTCCACACCTGCAATACGTGCCATCGTCTTCCTCCATAAAGATGCACAAGTCTCAATGCACGGTTCTCATCGAACCTTATCGGGCACAGCGGCTTGTGCGCTGGGCATTTAGCCCTGCCGCTGCTTGTGCTTTGGGTTCACGCAGATCACACGCACCACACCACGGCGCTTGATGATCTTGCACTTTTCACATCGACGTTTGACCGAAGGTTGCACCTTCATCATTCACCTCCACAACTCATTACAGCCTGGTCAGGATCTCGGGACCCTCTTTGGTTACGGCGATCGTATGTTCGAAATGCGCCGACCTTTTGCCATCGGCCGTCACAACCGTCCACCGATCATCCAACACACGGGTTCTCCAGTCACCGACATTGACCATCGGTTCCAGAGCAAAGGTCATCCCGGGCCGCAACCGAAACCGCCCCATCCTCGGTTCAAAGTAGTTGGGAATCTGCGGATCCTCGTGCATCTGCCGCCCAATCCCATGCCCGGTGTACTCCCGCACCACCGAAAACTCTTGGCTTTCTACATAGTTTTGAATCGCGCGCGAAATGTCTGTCGTCCACGCACCCGGTTGAGCGGCCTCGATGCCCACCTCCAACGCCCGGGCTGTGACATCCATCAAGCGCTGGCTCTCGGCCGAGATCGGACCGACCCCCACCGTGAGAGCCGCGTCGCCATGATAGCCCTGGTAGATGACGCCGACATCCACACCGACGATGTCGCCCTCTTCCAACACCCGGCCGTTTGGGATCCCATGGACAATCTCCTCGTTGACCGAGGTGCAAACCATAGCCGGAAAGCCGTGATACCCCTTGAACGAAGGGATGGCCTGGTATTTGTCCACAATGATCTCGCCCGCGATCTCTTCCAGATCTAGGGTGGTCATCCCTGGCGCCGCTGCCCGGCGGATCGCATCCAACACTTCGGCGACAATCCGACCGGCCTGACGCATCAGGCCCAGTTCCCTGGCAGACTTGATGCTAATCATAATTCTTTGATAACGTCCAGTAGTTCGGCCTGAACAGCCTCGATCTCTGGCTGTCCATCCACCTCAACCAATAGCCCTTGGGCGCGATAATAATCGATCAAAGGCGCCGTCTGGTCAAAGTACACCTCAATGCGGTGCGCCTGGGTCTCGGGGGTGTCATCGGCCCGCTGATACAGCTCGCCGCCGCACTTGTCGCACCCCCCCGCCTTTTGCGGCGGGTTGAACAGATCGTGGTACATGGCCCCACAGGCCCGGCACGTTCGGCGCCCGCCCAGGCGGGCCAGGAGGACCTCTTCCGGGACCTTGATATAGGGCACGGCTGCCAGGCGGGCTCCCCGTTCGGCCAGCAGCTCCTCCAACGCATCGGCCTGAACAATCGTCCGCGGGAATCCATCCAAGATAGCTCCCCGAGCCGCATCAGGTCGCGCCAGCCGCTCGCGAACCATGGCGACCGTCACCTCATCGGGCACCAGTTCGCCGCGGTCCACATACCGTCGCGCGAGCTGGCCCAACTCGGTCTCATTCTTCAGGTTCTCACGGAACAGGTCCCCTGTGGACACCTGAGGAATGTCCAGGTTTTTGGCCAGGCGTTCCGCCTGGGTACCCTTGCCGGCGCCCGGCCCGCCCAACAACACCAGATACAGCGCTTCCGAAGGCATCAGCAACTCCTACCCCAAGATGCCCTTTCGCAGGAATTTGTCATAGTGGCGCATCTGGAGCTGGGCCTCAAGCTGCCGCATCGAATCCAGAATCACACCCACCACAATCAGCAAACCCGTCGACGAAATGATCATCACGCTGCTGCCGGTGATGCCCGCCCCGACACCAGGGAACAGCCCGACAATCAGATCCACCAGCCAGGGCAACACCGCCACCGTACCCAGGAACAGCGCCCCAACCAACGTGATCCGCCGGACCTTTTGCGTCAGATAGGTTTCCGTTCGCTTGCCAGGTCGAATGCCGGGGATCGAAGCGCCCTGTTTTCTCAGGTTCTCGGCCATGTTCTGTTGTTGAAAGATCACGTCGGTATAGAAATAGGTGAACCCGACCACCATCAAAAAGTACAAGGGCCAGTAGATATTGTACTGCGGATTAAAGATCTGGTCCACCCAGTAGGCGGCCGTCTGGACGAACCCCTGCGCCGGTTGCCCCGCCGGCGCCATAAAGTAGCTAGCGATGGTGCTGGGAAAGACCATCAGACTCTGGGCGAAAATCAGCGGGATCATGCCGGCCATGTTCACCCGGAGCGGAATGTGGGTTCGCACCGATCGGGTCTGGCGCAATCGCCCCCCGCGCTGTCCCAGTGTCCGGCTGCTGTACTGTACCCAGATCATCAGCTTGCCTTCCTGGATGATGACGATGCCAAACACCGTGATCGCCGTGATAATCAAAAAGAGAATCAACGATATCCACTGCTCGGTCGCGATCATGCCTACCAGGCTATTGGGAAGCCGGGCCAGGATTCCACCCAAGATAATGATAGAGGTTCCGTTGCCGATGCCCTGCTCAGTGATCAACTCACCCAGCCATACCGCAAACAGGGTCCCCGCGGTCATCGTCGCCAGAATCGCCACGGTGGTGAGCGGCGCGCTCTGGAGGCCAAACTCGGCCAGGATCGGCACGCCTCCACTCATCTGGGTCATCAACACAGCTTGTCCGTACGCCTGCAAGGCTGCCAGCGGCACCGTCAGATACCACGTCCACCGACTCAGCTTCGCCCGTCCCTGATCCCCTTCCTTTTGCAGGCTCTCCAGCGCAGGGATAATGGGCGTCAGCAGCTGAACGATAATCTGCGCCGTAATGTAGGGATACACCCCCATCGCCATGACCGAAAAGTTGGCCATCGCCCCGCCCGAAAGCAGGTCCAGCAACCCCAACAGCTGATTCGAAGCAAACAGCTCGCCAAGGGCCTCTGAGTTGACTCCAGGCACCGGCACATGGGCAAACAGACGATAGATCGCCAGAATCAGGAACGTATACAAGATCCGTCTTCGCAGGTCTGGAAGCGCAAAAGCACTACGGACGGCCTGGATCATGGCCCATTACCCCCTTCGGCTGCGTTTCACTTCCCACGGCAATTCTTCTACCGAACCGCCCGCCTCTTCGATCTTGGCGCGGGCGCTGGCCGAAAAACGATGCGCCTTCACCTTCAGGGGACGGTCAATGTCCCCGTGCCCCAGAATCGCCACAGGCTGATCGGGCGACTTGATCATGCCCACTGCCGCCAGCGTCATGGGAGTCACCTCGGCGCCTTCCTCAAAAACGGCCAGGCGCTTTAGGTTGACTGGCGCATACCGCACCCGAAAGATATTGACAAACCCCCGCTTGAACGGCAGGCGTCGAACCAGCGGCAACTGACCACCCTCAAAGTACGGGCCTTTGGTCCCGCCCGAACGCGAGGCTTGCCCCTTGGTGCCGCGACCTGCCGTCTTGCCCTGCCCGGCAGCAATGCCGCGCCCCACTCGTTTGCGCCGTTTTCGTGTCCCCTCTGGGGAACGCAAATCATGCAGCTTCATCGTTCATCCACTCCATAGAGCCCGCCAAGAATCTTATGATTCCGCCGGAATCTCCTCTACCTGTACCAGATGGTTCACCTTGTACAACATACCCCGAATCTCGGGGACGTCCGCCTGTTCCACAGTCTCACCCAAATGGCGAAGACCCAGGGCGCGGATGGTCGCTTTGTGCCGCTTGGAGTAGCCAATGCTACTCTTGACCCACGTAATTCGCAGTTTGCCCCTAGTCATGAGACTTTTCCCTCATCCAAAAAGGCAACACCCGCTCCAACGGCACGCCTCGACGCTCCGCCACATCCGCCGGATCCTGAAGCTCTCCCAACGCCTGCATCGTCGCCTTGACGACATTCAGGATATTGGCGCTGCCCATCGACTTGGTCAGGATATCCTTCACGCCGGCTGCTTCCACCACGGCTCGGACGCCACCCCCAGCAATCACACCGGTACCGGGCGAGGCGGGCCGCAGCATCACCTTGGCGGCGCTATACTGCGACGTGATGCCGTGAGGAATGGTCGTGCCCATCAACGGAATCTGCCGCATGTTCTTGCGCGCCCGTTCCGTTCCCTTGCGGATGGCATCGGGCACCTGTCGCGCCTTACCCACTCCGATGCCCACACTGCCCTTGTTGTCGCCAACAACGACCAGAGCCCGGAAGTTAAAGCGTCGACCGCCCTTGATTACCTTGGCCGTTCGGGTAATATGAATGACTCGCTCGTCCAGTTCTTCGACTTCTTCTTCGCGAGCTTTTCGCCTTCGGTCGTCTCTACGGCCCATCGTTCCTCCCTGTAATCCAGATCAGAGCTCATCTGCCGCCCTTGCCGGGCGCCTAGAACTGCAAACCGCCCTTGC
>CAYVLO010000015.1:0-18237 GCA_964452125.1 uncultured Anaerolineaceae bacterium
CCAAGGCCCCCATCACATACAGGAGGACCGAAGCCAGCAACATCCCGATTCCGCCCCAGGCAAATCGCTCCGCCAGGGAATCTATTACGTGATGGCGGTCGCTGAGGGGGTGGGGCCGGGTCATCCACAGATAATAGGCGACGGAGGTCTTGTCCCCGGGAGGCTCGGGAATCTCTTCTTTTACATCCAGTTGCATCGCGATGCGGGCGACGCTCTGCGCCCCGAGCCAAAACAGCACAAACACAAAGCCCAGAATGGGGTCCGTGGGCGTCAGGAGAGGGTCCTGGCCCGCGATCCAGGCCTGCACCTGCATCCAAAAAGCCCCAAAGCCCTGGACCAGGTGCCCTGCCAGCTTGAGCAGCACCAGCAGGATCAAAACCTCAGACGCCCGCGAAACCCAATAGCTGTAATCGGTGATGCGCCGCTTCCGAAGAAGGCGCTCGGAGAGAATGCCCTCCAGTGCGGCGAAAAAAGCAAAGATTAGCAAGTAATCGCCTCGCCATCCACTCATCATCCGCTCCAGCAGGGCGACCACCGGCGCCAGCAAGCATGTCAGCATCAGCGCGATCAAAACGGGTCGCAACAGGTTTTCCACCCAAGCCCACTGAGAGGGATTCTTGTTCATCGCCAGATGTCCAAATCGCGCTCGCTCCAGATCCGAACAGCCTGGACGCCGATCTGCTCTGCCCGCCGTGCCACTGAATCGAACCCCGGCTGAGGATCGGTCAGAACCAGCACGACGAACAGGCCCCGACGCCGCAGAGCCAACAACGTGTCCAATAGGCCGGGCGCCTCGGTGGCTGTGATGGCAACCACCGTACTGCCCCACGGCAGCCCGAGACTCTGTTGGCTCAGAATTTGTACAAAGGGCGTTGTCCCTTCCTCCGAAGAGACGCCGATGCGCGCCAGCAAATCCAGGATGTGCAGCAGGTGCTCGCGGCCCTTTCGCGGCGGAAGGGAGGGGGTGTTGCCCAAAGGCTTGGCCTCCGACCCGGCATCATCGAGGGGATCGCAGCCGTTGGTGACCAATCCGACGGCCTGTCGCTTCTCGGTCAGATGCACTGCCAGGGAGGAAGCCACGGTAATGCCCAGTTCCGTGGCCTGAAACCGAGATCTCTGCGAATAGTCCTCCAGCCGCAGGTTCAAAAAGAGCGCGGTTTGCAACGAGATCGCCGGTTCATAGCGGCGCACCTGGTACGCACCTACCCGAGCGCTGGTCTTCCAATCGATCCTGTGGAGTGGATCTCCCGGCTGGTAGGCGCGTACCCCGTGGATGCGAGTCGGATCCTCAAAGAGGCGCTCGCGGCTGGGTAGCGTGCCAAAGGGGGACTGGGAGGGCAGGCCCAGCGTCCGCAGGGCTACGATCTTGGGGTAGACGATGAGAAAGTCATCGCCATTGTACCGGTGTTCGTAGGTGACCGAGCCCAGTAGATCGCCGCCCAGAGCGTCAAAAGGCCCCAGGCGGTAATATCCCCGCCGATGGCCGATCAGGGTGTAGCGCAGCGTCCGTCGCTCGCGGGGCAGCAGCGAGAGGACCTGGCGGAAGGCGGGGCCTGGATTGATCTCGGCGGGCACGCCGTCGCTGATCTGAAGCCACAGCACCGGCAGCCAGCCCCGGTTGTGAACATCTACCTGAATGGGGAGAGACTCACCCAGGAAGACCCGCTGTTCGTGGCGGCGATGGAGCTGCACGGCAGCCACCGAGCGCCGCGCCCAGAACCTTCCCACGAAATAGATGCCAAAGAGGGCGTAGAGCAGGAAAAAGAAATAGTCCACCCGCGTGAAAAGGGCAGCCGCCAGGAGGACCAGAAAGAGCGAAAGAAGTCGGTTCATCTTCCTTCGCGCCCCACTTTCAGGTCAGGTCGCCGATGTGGAGAGGGGTGGCCTCCAAAATGCCGGCCATGATCCGCTCCGCCGAGTAGCCCCGCAGCGCACTCTCGGGCCGCACAATCAAACGGTGAACGAGGGCCGGCACCGCCATCTCTTTGACGTCGTCAGGCAGCACGAAATCCCGCCCGCGCAGGGCCGCCAGAGCTTGGGCCGCTTTGAACAGGGCCAGACTCCCCCTGGGACTGGCGCCCAGGGCCAGATCCGCATGGGCGCGCGTTGCCTGGATCAGGCTGACGATATAGTCGCGCACCGTATCGTCGACGTGCACGTCCCACACCTGGCGTTGCAGATCGAGCAACTGTGCGCCGTCCACCACCTGCGCCACGTGGGTAATGGGGTGCTCCCGTTGCAGGTTCAGCAGGATCTGATTCTCATCCTCCCGCGAGGGATAGCCGATGGACAACTTGAGCAAAAAGCGGTCGAGCTGAGCCTCGGGCAGGGGAAAGGTGCCTTCGTACTCGATGGGGTTCTGGGTAGCCAGCACCAGAAACGGGCGATTCAGCCGATGCGTCACTCCGTCCAGCGTAATCTGCCCTTCGGCCATGCATTCCAACAAGGCGCTCTGGGTGCGGGGAGTGGCCCGGTTGATCTCATCCGCGAGCAAGATGTGCGAAAAGGCGGGCCCAGGGCGAAACTCGAATTCGTTGGAGCGCTGGTTATAGATCGAGACGCCGGTGATATCATTGGGCAGCAGATCGGGCGTACACTGCAACCTCTTGAAGCTCAATCCCAGTGAAGCAGCGATGGCCCGGGCCAGCATCGTCTTGCCGGTGCCCGGTACATCTTCCAGGAGGATGTGCCCCTCGCACAGCAAGGCGACCAGAACCTCCTCGATGACCGGCCGCTTGCCGACAATTACCCGTTCGACGCTTTCGGTCACACTCTGGGCAAATTGCTGCACATCCCTTGGGTTCATTCTTTGCTCCTCTTTTGGCTACGGCCATTGTACCTCAAGACGGAGGGCGCTGTCAACCCACAATCCACGCCCCGGCATCTGGGCGTGTTTCAGGTGTGTTGATAGCACAATGCTAGAATAAACATAGGGCGCTCAACGCCTGCCTGACGCTATCTCGAAAGCGACGAAAAAGCCCAAAGCCGGGCGCCGTGGCTTTTTGGAGTGCGCAAGCGGAGCTTGCGCGGATTCTTGCGGCAGCAAGCGTCCTGCCAAGGCAGGCACGCACTCCAAAGGAATGGCTGCTCGACACCCGAGTGGCGTAACGAACTCATCTACAGTCCACGCCCCGGCGGCTGGGAGGCGCACGCGTCGTTGACAGGAAGGGAGCCCTGTGCTATAGTCTGAACAAGGCGGCCTCGCAGGCGGGGCGCCATTGGGGAGGGTGCATGCGCGATCTGTGGGCGGTTGTCTGGCTGAGCGCCAAGAGCCTTTGGGAAGATTTCGTCCTGTTTGCCCTGTGGAACGTGGGGTGGGTTACCCTGGCGATCCTGCCCTTGGGTCTGTTCTTGGTCTGGGGTAGTGCGCAACCGCTTCTGGGGCTGGGCCTGGCGGCAATTCTGCTGCTACCGCTGGCAGCCTATTCGGGCGCCCTGTGCTATGTGGCCAATCAGGCCGTGCGCGGCAAAGCGGTCGGCTGGGCCGCTTTCTGGTTTGGCTTGCGGACCTATTGGGCCAAGAGTGTGCTCGTGTTTTTGTTGGGGGTCGCGGTTTTGCTCCTCGTGCTCACCAACCTCTATTTTTACGGACAGGTTGTGCAAGGAGCCTGGACCAACTTGGCCCTGGGCATCTGGTGGCTGTTGGGTCTGTATTGGCTACTGGTGCAGGTGTTCTGGTTTCCCATGATCTTGGAGCTGGAGAGTGAAAAGGTCCTGCATGGATTGCGCAGTGCATTGCTGATGGCGTTGGTGACGCCGGGTTTCTCCCTGTCGTTGGGAGTCGCAATCGTGCTCTCGGCGGCTGTGAGTATGCTGCTCACCGTACCGGCTGTCGTGGTCCTGATCTCCTTTTTGATGCTGCTGGCCAATCACGCGACGCGGAGCCGGTTGGCCTTTGCGCAAGGCAAGCGTTACGATCCGGGTGCAGAGGATGGAGGCACGCCGGGGCGGGCTTGAGCAATTACTTGGTACAATTGAGCAAGGACATGCAAGACGAAATCATTTCGCGGACCGAGCATGGATGGTGATAGACTCGAATAGCCACGACGTGAGCGGATGGATCTTTAATATTCAGCGCTTTTCGGTGCACGACGGCCCGGGCATCCGCACGACCGTGTTTCTCAAGGGATGCCCCTTGAGGTGCCTGTGGTGTGACAACCCCGAGTCGCAGCAATTGGAAGCGCAGATGATTTTCTGGCCAGAGCGATGCATTCACTGTGACGCCTGCCTGAGCATTTGCCCCGAGTCGGCGTTGAAAGTGGATGCCGAGGGGAATCGGCGCTGGCTTTTGGAGCAGTGCACGCTGTGTGGGCGGTGCGCAGAGGTATGCTATGCCGGGGCCCTGGAACAGATTGGCCGGCGCGCCACCGTGGGCGAGGTTCTGGCTGAAGTCGAAGCCGATAGGCGTTTTTACGAACAGTCGGGGGGCGGGGCGACCCTCTCGGGCGGTGAACCTCTGGGCCAACCCTCGTTCAGTCGCGGCCTTTTGCAGGCGATCCACGAGCGTGGGATCCACACCGCCATCGAGACTTCGGGGTATGGAGCCTGGTCGGTGTGGTTAGAGTTGCTGCCGCACCTCGACCTGATCCTGTACGACCTCAAGGAGATGGACCCCGAACGCCACCGGATGATGACGGGAGTCTCCAATCGCTTGATCCTGGATAATCTGCGTCAGTTGGCGGGCACTGGCAAGAAGGTGGTTGTGCGCCGACCGGTGATCCCGGGCTACAACGACAGTCCCGAGAGCATCCACGCCCTGGCCCGTTTTGTGTCGAGCCTTCAGACCATCGAGGAGATCGATCTTTTGCCCTACCATCGTTTTGGTCGCGCTAAATACGACCGTCTGGGCAAAGAGTATGTTATGGGCGAGCAGCCCTCGCTCGACGAGAGTGACGTCACCCATCTGCAGGACATTGTACGATCCTATGGCCTACGGGCCAAGATCGGGGGCTGAGCCCGGATTGGATGGACTTGAGGAGAAGAACATGACGTCAAGCTGGAGAGTTGACTGGAATAGTCCTGGATGAAATTCGGTGGACGTGGGAGGACTGCACGGGCGCCCACGCCGATTTCCTTTTTTCCCCGCACGCGCTGTGAACCTGCCGGACTCGGCCCAAAAACAAACGATCCCGCTGCCGGGATCGTTCTGGTTTCGGCGGAATCCATCACCGCCCATCTGTAATGCCCCCGAGAGGACTTGAACCTCCACGCCCTTGCGGGCACAGGTCCTCAACCTGCCGCGTATGCCAATTCCGCCACGGGGGCGAGTACAGAGCCATTATACCCTCAATCAGCCTGCTTGTCAATTTGCCGAAAAACCAGTGCAGAAACGGATGCCGGGTGGGGTTTTGCCAACTTGGGCTCGCCACTACCCTTTTGGCCGAAAAGCTGGTATAATCGGGCGACGGTTCGGGAGTGGGCGTATCGTAAGGAGAACGGGCATGCAGGAAATTCGAGACATCGCCACCAAGATCATCGACAATGTCCAAGAGGTTATCGTGGGCAAGCAGGATGCCGTCCAGCTCGCGGTGATATCGCTGCTGTGCGAGGGCCATTTGTTGATCGAGGATGTTCCCGGCACCGGCAAAACGATGCTCGCCAAGTCGATGGCCAAATCCCTGGGGTGCTCCTTTCGCCGTATCCAGTTCACGCCCGACATGCTGCCCAGCGACGTGACGGGGGTGTCGGTCTATAATCAGAAAACCCGCGAGTTCGAGTTTCGACCGGGGCCGGTCATGGCCCAGATCGTGCTCACCGATGAGATCAACCGCGCCACACCCAAAACGCAGTCGGCGTTGCTGGAAGCGATGGAAGAGCGGCAGGTGACGGTCGATGGCGTGACCTATCCCATGGACCAAACCTTTTTGGTGTTGGCCACCCAAAACCCCATCGAGTACGAAGGCACCTTTCCCTTGCCCGAGGCGCAGTTGGATCGCTTTATGATGCGCATCGGCCTGGGGTACCCTGCGACGGAAGACGAGATGACCATGCTGGACCGACAGCAGTATGTGCATCCTGTCGATCGCATCGAGCAGGTGGTGACCGCCGACGAGTTGCTCGCGGCCCAGCAACGGGTACGCCATGTGTACATCGACGATCTCGTCAAGGAGTATATTGTCAAGCTAGTCAAAGCCACGCGAAAGCATCCCGACGTGTATTTGGGCGCCAGTCCCCGAGGGAGCATCGCGCTGTATCGCACAAGTCAGGCCCGCGCCGCCATCTTGGGGCGGGACTATGTGATGCCCGACGACGTCAAGGCCCTGGCCCACGTCACCCTGGCCCACCGGCTTATCATCAGCCCATCGGCCCGGATCAAGAATGTGGATCCGCGAGCTGTAATCCAAGAGATCTTGGACAGCACGCCCGTACCAGGAGCCCGCGTACGGCCCAAATAACCCTGTTACACAATCAACCTCTGTCCATCACTCGGTGACGGTGGGACGTCACCGAGCCCTGGAGGTTGGGAATCGGAGTTGAATCATGCCGCAAGCAGATTTGGTGCTATTGCACGCACCCAGCGTGTACGATTTTCGGAACGAGTCGATCCTTTATGGGCCGGTGAGCGATCTGGTACCCAGCACGCCGGTTTTCGAAATGTACCCCATTGGCCTGACGACCATTGCCGAATACCTGGAGCGGCGTGGTTTCCGCGTACGCATTATCAACCTTGCCGTTCGCATGCTCAACAGCAAGCGATTCGACGCCGAGGCCCTGATCCGCAAGCTGAAGCCGGCGGCCTTTGGCATCGATCTACACTGGATGCCGCATGCCCACGGCGCCATCGAAGTGGCGCGTCTGTGCAAGAAACACCACCCCGACATCCCGGTGATGTTTGGGGGGTTTTCCTCCACCTACTATCACAAGGAGCTGATCGAGCGCCCCGAAGTGGATTTCGTGGTGCGCGGCGATTCGACAGAAGAGCCCGTGTTGCAGCTCATGCAGCACCTGACCCACCACCCCGAGGCCAAGCCCCTGGCCGATATCCCGAATCTGACCTACGCCGACGATGACGGCACGGTGCACGCCAATGAGATCACCTTCAGTCCGACGAATTTGGATCACGTGCTCATTGACTATAGCTATGTGGTCAAGGCGGTGGCCCGCTATCGAGACCTGGCCAGTTTCATTCCGTTCAAGGGCTGGCTGGGCTATCCCATCACGGCAGCCCTGAGCGTGCGGGGTTGCACGCACAACTGCCGCACGTGCGGTGGCTCGGCCAAGGCCTTTTCGGCGATGCACAACCGACAACGTCCGGCCTATCGGGCGCCCGAAGACCTGGCGCAGGATATTCGCAACATTGCCCGTTTTAGCAATGGGCCGGTGTTCATCCTGGGCGATCTTCGCCAGCCAGGACCCGAGTATACCGACCGGTTTCTGCGGGCCATCGACGGCTATCAGGGACCGGTTATTATTGAGGTGTTCAACGCCGCCGATCGGGAGTTTATCGAGCGGGTGTCAAAGGCAATGCCCAACTGGACAATGGAAATCTCGCTGGAAAGCCATAGCGAGGAGGTGCGGGCGGCTTTTGGACGGCCGTTCAAGACAGGACCCACCGAGGATACGATGCGCTACGCTCTGGAGATGGGCGTGCGGCGGTTGGACCTCTTTTTCATGATCGGGTTGCCCAAGCAGGACTATCAGTCGGTGATGGACACGGTGGACTATTGTGAATACCTGATGCGGGATCTGGACCCAGGGCCAACCCGTCGCCTGATCCCCTTTATTTCCCCGCTGGCTCCCTTTTTGGATCCGGGCAGTCCCGTGTTTGAAGAGCCCGAACGCCATGGGTATCGATTCTTTGCCCGCACGTTGGAAGAGCACCGCCAAGCGTTGGTTCAGCCCAGTTGGAAATATGTGCTCAACTATGAGACCGAGTGGATGAACCGCGATCAGATCGTCGATAGCACTTACGAGGCAGGGCTCAGGCTCAATCGGCTCAAGGCCCAGTATGGGCTGGTCGATCCGGCCCAGGCCCAGGCCACCGAGATACGCATTCTCAAGGCCCGGCGTCTCATGGCCCAGGTGGACGATATCATGTCGGTTTCGGATCCAGAGCGGCGCGCCAAGTTGCTGCACGCCATCAAGCCCCAGGTGGATGACGCCAATCTATCGACGGTTTGTGACAAAACCGAGCTGAACCTGCCTTTGAAGGGAATTGCGCTGAACCTGCCGCGGGCGGCCTGCTTCCTCCTCTCGCAGGTAGCCGGGCGCTTCCGGCCTCAATCCCAGGGTGATGGGGTGAACCGGTGAGCGAACCGACTCCCGATTTCGTCATCGTGGGCCATGTCTGCCAGGACATCTTGCCTGATGGCAGCCTGGGACTGGGGGGCTCGGTGTCGTATGCGGCCATGACTGCCCATCGGTTGGGGTATCGGGTGGGGATTGTGACCAGTGCCGGTCCCGATCTGGATGTGGCGCGTGCGTTTCCCCATGCCCAGGTGGTGTGCCGGCCTGCGGCAGCCACGACGGTTTTTGAGAACATCTATCTCAATGGCAAGCGAACCCAGATCCTGCATCAGCGGGCCGATGTGCTCACTTGCGCCGAGGTTCCCCCAGCCTGGCGCCAGGCCCCCATGGCCTATCTGGGCACCATCGATCAAGAGATCGCGCCAGGTATGTTTGGCTGCTTCTCGGAGGATGTCCTGTTGGGGGTGATGCCTCAGGGGTTCTTCCGGCAATGGGATCGCGAGGGGCATGTATCGTTTTGTGAATGGCGGCCCAGCGCGGAACAACTGCGGCGGATCAAGGTCCTGGTGATCAGTGAGCTGGACGTCCCCGAGCCCCAGCAGTGGGCGCAAGAGTGGGCGCAATTGGTTCAAGTCATGGTGGTCACCCACGCCGAACGGGGGGCGACGGTCTTCTGTCAGGGTGAGGTTCGCTCTTTTCCAGCGCGTCCGGCCCGCCAGGTGGATCCGACCGGAGCTGGCGATGTGTTCACCGCTGCCTTGATGATCCGTCTGGCCGAAACCGGCGATCCCTTCCAATCGGCCACATTTGCCAATGTGGTGGCTTCGTTTTCTGTGGAAAAACCGGGCATTGCAGGCATCCCGGAGCGCAGCGTGGTCGACGAGTACCTGTTTCGCCACGGCGCTGAGTTGGCCAACCTGCGATGACGGGCCACATCCAAGGCCCCCTCGCGAGTGCCCAAGGCGCTTGATTCCTTTGCCAGTCCCTTTTGCACTGGAGAATCGAGGTCGGGCAGCCACGCAGGCATTGGCTCATCTTTTCACTGACCCCCTACAGGATGTGGTTGTATCCTGACAAGCCCCCATATGTAGTGGCCCATGAGGCGTCCCAGGGACACCGCACTTGGCCTGCCTACCCGAGTTTCGTCAGCGAGGCACCCAACGCGGATCTGGGCGTTGTTTGGTTTTTATGAAAAGTCGTGGTAGAATGCGCATGGTCTGTAGCCGAGGACCAAGCACAAGAGGTGCTGCGCATAGTGGGAATAGGGAGAAAGTGCGATGAGAGAGAAAATCCAAGAGTTTCTGGACTATATTACCGAGGACAAAGGTTACTCCCCAAACACCCTGGCTGCGTATCGCAATGATCTCGCCCAGTTTGCCGATCACGTCGAGGGTCGTGTTTCCAGGTGGGGGGAGGTCTCGCGAGACACCATCGTGGATTATATCATGGTGATGAAGGGCGAACAGGAGTATGCCTCCTCCACGGTCGCCCGCAAGGTGGCAGCTATAAAGTCGTTCTTTCATTATCTGGTGAGCCGGGGCGATCTGGAGGACGATCCTACGGCGACCCTCGATTCGCCCAAGGTGCGCAAGCGCCTGCCCAAGGCGATCTCGCCAGAAAACATGGAGCGTTTGCTGGCCAAACCGGCTCAAGAGGATTCGCCCAAGGCGCTGCGCGATCGGGCGTTGCTTGAGGTTTTGTACGCAACAGGGCTACGGGTGACCGAGTTGATCTCGCTCAATGTGGCCGATGTGAACCTGGCCTCGGGCAGCGTGCGGGTGATTCGGCCCAAAGACAAAAAAGAGCGGCTGGTGCCTATCTATGAGCGCGCGGTAGAGCCCTTGCAAGAGTATCTGGAGAGGGCCCGCATTCAGCTTTTGCGCGATCCCGAAGAACCGGCCCTCTTTCTGAACCATCGCGGCGAGCGGCTGACCCGCCAGGGGCTGTGGCTGATCGTCAAACACTATGTGCGCGAGGTGGGCATTATGGAAGAGGTCACCCCACACACCCTGCGCCATACCTTTGCCGCTCACCTGCTGGACAAAAAAGCCGATCTCGAGTATGTTCAGGAACTACTGGGGCACGCCAATATCTCTACGACCCAGATGTACGTACAGATGGGCAAGGACGAGGAAACGGACAAAGAGTAACGGCATCGTCTTCGGACGCTCCCTTGTCCGGTGGGGCTGGAATTCTGTTAAAGCAGATCGGGTTCCGTGGGAGGACTCTATGGGATATGTAGAGAAAGCGATGGGCACTAACGAGCGTGTGGTGTACACCACCCATCAGCACGCAATCGTCTTGCTGGAGCGCGCGCTGTCTCCGCTTTTTGTGTTTGCCGTTTTTCTGGCGGTGGGCCTGGTGGTTCTCCTTTCTCCGGCGACTGTGGCGGGCGACCAGCGGCGTTTCATCGTGGGAGTGGTTGCCCTGGTGAGTGTGGTCATGCCCCTCTATTTTGTGGTTCGGACCTGGTTGGCTGGCAAACGCGGGCGCGAACTGGTGCAGGGGATATGGCGTCCGGGCTTGGCGGCCCTGTTGATCCTGACGGTTGCTCTGTGGCTGATGTTTCGTCCCGATCTCAAGGCGTTGGGTTGGGTGGCGCTGCTGGTGGCCCTGGCGCCCCTGAGTGAATTTGTCCGCCTTTTGATGGATTGGCTCAATGAGCGCTATATCATCACCAATCGGCGGGTGATGGAGGTCAGGGGGATCATCAACAAACACGTCCGCGATTCGGCCCTGGAAAAAGTGAACGACGTTGGGTTGGATCAATCGATGGTCGGGCGGGTGTTGGGGTATGGATCGGTACAGATCATCACTGGTTCGGACATTGGCGTGAACAAGTTCCTTCGCATCCGCAACCCGGTGCGCTTCAAGCGCGAGATGCTCAACGCCAAAGAATTGGCCATAGGCAGTGGGGATCGAGAGGATAGACTGGCCAGTTTTTCGGAACCTGCGGATAACGAGATCCCCGAGCTGATCGCCGATCTGGATGAGCTGAGGCAGCGGGGTATTCTGACGGAAGCCGAGTTCCAGGCCAAAAAGCAGGAATTGCTCAACCGGTTGTAGGAGTTTGCTTTTGCGATGGGGGCTTGCGCCCAGAGCAGATCGGTTTTCCCGACTGTGGGTCTGGAGAGGGACATGATACACTATTACACGCGTCAGGATTTTGAGGAGGCCACCCAGTTTGTGCGGGGTCGTATCCATCATCAACCGCGCATCGGGTTGATCCTGGGTTCGGGGTTGAACCCTTTGGCCGAGTCGGTGGAAGAGGCGGATCGCATTCCCTACGAAGAGATCCCCAATTTCCCCAAGCCCACCGTCGAAGGCCACTCGGGCCGGTTGGTGGTGGGTCGGTTGGAGGGGCAACAGATCCTGGTCATGCAGGGGCGGGTGCATTTTTACGAAGGATACACGATGCAGCAGGTCGTGTTTCCCATCCGCATGATGCAAGTGATGGGCATCGAGACGCTGATCGTGACCAACGCGGCGGGGGGCCTGAACCCCGACTATGCCGCGGGCGATTTGATGCTCCTTTCCGATCACATCAACCTGGTCGGGATGACGGGCAATAATCCGCTGTTTGGGCCCAACGATCCGACCCTGGGGCCGCGGTTCCCCGACATGTCTCAAGCTTACGATCCGGCCCTGCGCGCCCTTGCTCGGGACGTGGCCCGAGAACACGAGCTCCCGTTGCACGAAGGGGTATATGTTGGATTGTCGGGACCGTCCTTTGAGACGCCGGCCGACATCCGATTCCTGCGCCTCATCGGCGCCGATGCCGTGGGCATGTCCACGGTTCCTGAGGTAACGGTGGCCCGTCACGGGGGGATGCGCGCGCTGGGCATCTCGGGAATCAGCAATGTGGCCTTGTCGGAACCCAAGCCTGGCGTGGAAGCCACCCACGAAGAGGTCTTGGCCACTGGGGCGTTGATCGCCCCCAGGCTTATGACCTTGCTCCGGGGCGTTCTACGGGGCGTGAGTTGAGATTGGGTTTTCGCTGGTGGGAAGCGGCCCCAAGGGGCCGCACTCCATGAAAGAAGGTGTTGCGTACGAGTGGCGGTTGGGTCTTTTGCCAGGCCCGGCCTATTGAGTAGGGACGAAACCCGTTCCTGAAAGTCTATTCCGTTCGGAGTGTTGTATGGAACAAGTCTCGCGAATTCTCGCAGACTATCAATGGTGGATCTATGTCGTTTTGGGCATCCTTCTGTTGTTCTATTTGCGACGGGCGCTCTTGGCGAGGCGCGAAAGCGCCCGTTCGATTTTCAAGCTCGAGCAAGAGACGTGCGACTTGCGTTATCGACGCAGCGCCCTACTCTCAATTCTGATCGTTCTGGCGATGGGCGCCGTGTTTACGACAAGCAGGATGACCCTGTCCCCCCCCGTGGCGTACGAGCCCACGGAGGAACCCACACTGACGGTAACAGCGGGGCCGCTGGTGGCTCCTACCCTTACCCCCACACCCCCTCCGGCTACGATGACACCTACAGCGACAGCGACCCCGGTGCGACCTACCGTACCGGCGACAGCGCTTGCCACCGACACGCCGGAATCGCTGGCGACGCCCACCCCGGCGGTGCGACCTGCCGCCTGCCCCAATCCCAATGCCCGGATCACCTCGCCGGGCGTCAACCAGGCGCTCACCGGAAGCGTGGCGGTTCGCGGTGTGGCGAATACTGAGGACTTGCAATATTACAAAGTCGAGATAGGGCCCGGCAACAACCCGCGGGACCACGAATGGACGGTCGTGGGACAGTTGCATTACACGCCTGCCGAAGGTGGGTTGCTCGAAACCTTGCACACCGGTGCCTATCCTCCAGGTGTCTATACCATCCGCCTGGTGGTGGTAGACCGGACGGGCAACTACCCTGAACCCTGTCGGGTGACTGTCTCCATCCAGCGCTAGCTGGACGACGTTGGGTAAAAATCCGTTTCGTGAGCCAATCTTTGTCCCCACCCCAGGAAAAGGCACAGGAGGGCGTCGCCCGGGCAGCAGGCGTGATTGCCCTGGGCAACATTGCCAGTCGGGTGTTGGGGCTGATCCGTGAGACGGTGATTGCCAACCTGTTCGGGGCCAGTGGCCTGGTAAGCGTCTTCCGGGTGGCCTCGATTGTGCCGACCATGCTGTACGAGTTGTTGATCGGCGGCATGCTGAGCGCCGTGCTGATCCCGGTTTTCAGCGAGGTGGTAGAAAAAGAGGGGCGGGCCGCGCTTTGGGCGTTGTTCAGCCGGGTCGCCAGCCTGATAGCGGTCCTTTTGGCGGCGCTGGTCTTTGCACTGGAGCTTTTGGCCCCTCAGGTGGCCTGGTTGCTGGGCGGCGGTTTTTCGCCCGAGTTGCAGGCGGATCTGACCCGGATGCTGCGCATTCTGGCGCCGGCGCTCCTGTTGCTGGGTTTGTCGGGCGCTGTTACCGGCCTTTTGTATACCCTCAAGCGCTTTACGCTGCCAGCCTTTGGCGCTTCGGTCTATAACCTGGGCATTATCACCGCGGCTCTGCTGCTGGCAGACAAGTGGGATGCCTTTAGCTTGGCTATTGGCGTCTCTTTGGGGGCTGCGTTGCAGTTGGCGATCCAACTGCCCGATCTGCGTCCGGTCAAGCTGCGTTTTCGGCTGGATCTATCTCACCCGGCGCTGCGCCGCATTCTGATGCTCTACCTGCCCATTGCGGCTGGGTTGGTGGTCAGCAATGGGCAGGTGGCGATTGACCGCCGCCTCGCTTCGGGGACGGGCGAGAGCAGCATTGCCTGGATGGCCAATGCCACCACCCTGGTGCAGCTTCCCCACGGGCTGGTGGCGGTGGCCGTGTCGTTGGCGGTGCTGCCGACCCTTTCGCGGCTTGCGGCCCAGGGGGATGTGGAGGGCTTTCGCCTGACGCTGGGGCGGGGTTTGCGGGTGGTGTTGGTGCTGGTGATCCCGGCTACGCTGGGCCTGCTGATTTTGGCCGAGCCTGTGGTGGCCCTTTTGTTTCAACATGGGCAGTTTACCGCGTACGATACGGCCCAAACGTCGATGGCCTTGCGCCTCTACCTATTGGGATTGGTCTTTGCCTCCATCGATTGGCCGTTGAACTATGCGTTCTATGCCCGCCAGAACACGCTCACTCCGGCGCTGGTGGGGGTGTTCAGCGTGGGAGTCTATCTTGTGGTGGCGCTGCTGTTGGTCCGGCCCTGGGGTATGTTGGGCCTGGTGCTGGCCGATTCGGCCAAACACCTGGGGCATGCCGCGATGATGCTATATCTCACCAAGCGCCAGACTGGCAAACTGGCCGATCTGGGGCTGGGTCCGTCGTCGCTCAAGGCTCTGCTGGCCAGTGGCGCCATGGCGGGCGCCATGGCCCTGGTGCTGTGGGGTGCGGATCGTCTGTTTAACATGTGGGCAGTGGCCGAGTGGGTAGAAGAGTTGGCGACGGTGGGCGGCGCTGCCGGCGTCGGCCTGTTGGTGTACCTGGGCCTCTCGGTTTTGTTGCGCGTGGAGGAGCTGACCTTGCTCCGCACCACGGTGTGGCAAAGGCTCAAGCGCGCGTCTTGACTAATTAGCCAAATTGGGATATAATCTACCCAGTTTATACGAAAAAAGATGGATGCAATGCCTGATCGACGAACGGTGGACGAGCTGACAATCGAGGAGCTGGAGCAGATCCTGATCATCAAGCGCCGGGAGAGCCGCGCCGGGAGGATGCAGCGCCTGCGCGATGTGGGGCGCATTCCCAGCGACGTCGCTCTTCCCAACGAGGATCTGGCGGCGATCCCGGTGGGAGCCAGTCCCTCCGATGGTGAGAAGCCACTCGATTCCACGGGCCGTTGGGTCTTTGATGTCGAACCGCTCAAGGGAGCCAAGCACAGGGATCGCCATAAAAGGCAACGCCAGAGGCCACCGGTGAGCCGCTGGGGACGTATGCGGGACCGGCTCCTTCTCGTCCTCGAGATCGGCGCCCTGGCAGGTCTTGCCGTGGTCCTGATTCTGTCGCTGGCCAATTTGAAGGCGTTGAACGAGGAGTATGCGGAAGCCAAACCGCTGCCCACATCCACGACGGTTGTGCAGGCGGCCAGCTTCCTGCCCAGCGGTCACACTCCACCCGAAGAGCCGGGCAGCGTACCGATTCATCTGCGCGATCTGGTGGAGGGGGATACGCCGCCGGTCGTCACCATTCCCACGCCCGGGCCTGAGGCGCCCTCCCGCATCGTGATCCCCTCCATTGGGGTGGACGCGCTCGTCGTAAAGGGCGATTCGTGGGAGCAGTTGAAATTGGGCGTAGGCCATCACCTGAATTCGGCCAATCCTGGTGAGCGGGGGAATATGGTGCTTTCGGCCCACAACGATATCTATGGCGAGATCTTTCGCCGCCTGGACGACCTGGAATTTGGGGATGACGTTGTGGTGTATGCCGGCGAACAGCCCTATCGGTATGTCGTCACAGCCAAACAGATTGTCGAACCCACGGAGGTGAGTGTTTTGGCGCCGACGACCAAACCTGTGGTCACTTTGATCTCGTGCTATCCCTACATGGTGGATACCCACCGGATCGTGGTGATTGCCGAATTACAATAGAGAACCAAGAGGAGCAGTAGAGAAGGAACATGGCGAAAAAATCACGTCGAGCGCGTCAGGCATCCACAACGGTTCAGCCTGTGCGCATTGCCCGAGCAGCTTCATCCCGGAGTATGGCCAAGGAAACCACCGATGTGGATTTCCGCACCGAGTATCACTATGTCGTTGAGGATTTGAAGCGTATTGGCCTGATCGCTTTGGTGCTGTTGGTCCTGCTTGTGGTGTTGGCTTTTGTCTTTGCCTGAGCTGTGCGAGAATTGGCCCCATTGAGGAAAGGGACCCTACGTGAGATCGGCCCGCAAACCGCGGGCCGTTTTCGTCCAGGGCTCCGGGGTTATTCCTGGGTGCCCACCAGATAGACCGCCTGCCAGGGTCGGTAGCGACTGAAGAAGGTATCGCGCCGCACTTCTTCCCCATTTTCCTTGATGATCCGATATACGGTCACGTCCAATCCGTCTTTGGCCCATTCGATCTGCTTGGTTTGCCCCTTGGGCAGGGTGGGGTCGTCGCGGTAGATGGCCGGGCCGTGGGCGACGGGATTGCTTTCGTGGGGACCATCCATCTCCACGGTATAGGCTGGTTGGGTGCCATAAAAGCGAAAGGTCAAGGTGCTGTTGGCCCGATCCACGTGGGTGTGGATCAGGATATAATGGCCGGTGTCGTTTAGCCACTTGAGATCTACCGTCGGCGAGTAGATGGTGGCGTCCAGCCCCTTGGGCGGTTCGTAATAGCTCACGCGAAAGGCATGGGGCCAGCGTTCGACGATGGGCACGCCGGCCCAAAACGCAGCCCGAAAGGCCGTGGACGATACCTGGCACAGCCCGCCTCCCACGTCTGCCCGAGTGGTGTTGCCCCAGATGATGATGCCCTCTTCGTACCCCTTTTCGGCGGTTACCTCTCCCAGGTAGTGGTTGAAGGAAAAGGTTTCATCGGGGGCGATGAGCAGCCCATCGAACTGGGATGCGCCGACGACGATGTTCTGAACCCGCGACGCCGCCGAGCCCCCAAAGCTCGTTTTACCCTCGGCGATCAGTTCCACGATGCCTAACGAGGATGCATCGGCGCTGGAAAGGTTGGGCTGTGTAGAGATCAATGGCAGCGCCACAGTCCGTTGCTCGCTGAGAGCGGCCTGCTCGATGAGGGACAGCGCGGAAGCGATATCCAGATCTTGGCCGGGCACGCTATCCCGGACGATCGCCAATCCGTTGCGGGCTTCGTCCCACCGAAACTGGGCGTCGACCGGATCTCGGCGCACCTGGCCTGCGATTTCCTCCAAGAACTGCTTCGTGAGGTTGGCATCCAGGCTGACCTGCAGCGCAGCGTTGCCGCTATCTTCCATTTCGGCGCGCAGGAGAAGCCAGTTGGCCAGGGTGCGTCGTTCGATGATCCAGGGGTCAAAACCCGGAGCCGTCAGCGTGATGGGGCTGCCAAGGATCTTCTGTACCTGGGTCTGGGCGGCACTCAGATCGGCCAATAGGGGTTGGCTCTCGTGGACGATGGCCAATACGTCGCCGCCGGTCATCGCCGAGATGCGATCCATAAGGAGTTGGCGCGTGGCTTCCTCATCCAATTGAATGCCTGCTTGACCGGGCAAAATGGTGACGTTCAGGGTCTCGTCCAGGGTGAGAGAAGCGTTGCGCAAGGGTTGGTTGATCTGCGAGGCGATCTGGCTGAGGAGCATTCGGCCCATGCTCTCGTCAAAAACGAACCTGGGCATGATCAGCGTGCCATGGAGCAGCACATCGGCCTGTTCCTTCAGTCGGGAAAGCAGATCGCCCTGATGGCCCACCCCTAAGGCCGCGTCGACTGTGGCCTGAGCATCGAGGGTGGCGCCCAGGAGCGTGGGCTCGACGGGCCAGGTCTGCTCGCCATAGTGTAAGGTCAGGCTGCGGTCGGTGGGATAGTGGAATTCGTCTTCCAATCGGGCGATGGCCTCTTGGCGGGTCAGCCCGCTGAGGTCCACATCCCAGGCATAGACGCCGGGAAAGACCCGGTCGGCCAGCCATAGCTCGACGATGAGGAGGGTCGCCGCTCCGGCGACAATGATCGCCAGGGCCAGCAATGCCAGGATGACCTGCCCACTGCACGAAGAGCGCCTACGAGCAGGTCGACGTGGCCGATACTCGCCCTCCCATCGGGGATCGGCGGAACTGGGACGCTGCCCGTCTCCCGGCAAGCTCCTATTGGGTGGATGGGCCTGTGAGGGCCCGTTAACCTGTTTCGTCCCTTGCTGTCTCATTCCCCTCCAGATGCTTTGTGCCAAAGCCGGGGTTCTCTGCCGATATGCGTATTCTGCCGCAGGAGCCCGGTTTTGTCTGTAAGCATTCATCCGGTTTCTATTGCTTTGGGGCTTGATTGTACCAGATGCAGCGCAAACGCGCAAGCGGTGTTTGGCGTGCGGGAGCCCCCCACCCGAGAGGGATCCCTTCTGTCCGCTGCGCTGTCACACCCGGCCCGTGGGAGTGCCATGGATGCCCGCTTTCGCGGGCATGACGGATGCTTGAG
>CAYVLO010000016.1:0-17665 GCA_964452125.1 uncultured Anaerolineaceae bacterium
TTGGCGGGCTCTGCCAATCCATATCGGTTAAGAGACAAAGCAGCGGCCCTGGCGCAGAATTCCAGCGCCATTGACAGATTGATCCAGGTAGGTTATAATCAGATTGCATTGCATAGGTATAAACCAGGAGAAGCGCCATGAGTCGTGGAGAGATCCTCTGGCTGGCCTTTGAAAAGTTTGCCCTCTTTTTTGCCTTCACCGTTACCCTGGTGTTGGTGCTATCCCTCCTGACGGTGGGCCGCACGGTGTGGAAGATGGGATCTTCTTTTGGCACCCTACGCGATGACTTGGCCTGCCCCCTGATTGCAGACGTGAATCAACTGGTCGACGACCTGGACAACGCCGTCATCACCCGGACCATCCCCATCAGCCAGACGATCCCGATTCGGTTTATCCTTCCCGTGGAACAGAGCCTCAATGTAAGCCTGACCGATGATGTCCAGGTGAATGAAGGCGCCTCTTTTGTCCTGCCGGCGGGCGGTGGGCAGATCAACGGCACGGTCTTTATGGCCCTGCCCCAAGGCCAGGTCCTGCCCGTCTATATGAATATGAGGGTGCCGGTCAGCCAATCCCTCCCGGTGCACATGAACGTCGACGTCTCCATCCCCCTCAAGGAAACGGAACTGGGGCCAGTTGTCGGCCAGCTCCGTGATCTCTTGCAGCCTTTGATGACCTTGGCCGATGACGTGCTGCACTGCCCGGCAGCACCAGCCCCGGCGGATAGGGTTCGAAAGCCCTGATCGCTCGTTTCAACAGCGACAGAAACCGAGGAATGCCATGCCACCCATCGCTCGAGCCTTTGTCAAAGCCGCCTTTGCCTATCTCCTAGTTGCCTTCTTGCTGGGGGCGCTGATGATGTTGGACCGCTGGCTGAACATCAGCCGCTGGCTCAAGGTGGTGTATGCCAGCCAGATCCACCTGTTGATGGTGGGCTGGATCACCCAACTGACCATCGGCGTGGCCTATTGGATGTTCCCCCGCTTTCTCAAGGAACAGGACCCTCGCCCTCGTGGGTCGGACCGGCTGGCATGGGGGATATTCGCCTGCCTGAACGTGGGCCTTCTGCTGCGATTTACAGTCGAGCCCGTGTCGTTCCTGGCGCCCAGCCCCTGGCTGAATGCGCTGTTGGCCCTGTCGGCCACGGTGCAAGCGGCGGCAGCCATCGGGTTCGGCCTGCTGATCTGGGGGCGTGTCCGGGCCATGGAGCCTTAGGAGGCCGTATGCCGATCACGACCCGCACCTTTATCCGAGCCTCCATTGTGTACCTCTGTCTGGGCGCCCTGTTGGGGCTTACCCTTTACCTTCAACGCTGGCTGGCCTGGGACCCTCGAATCATTCTGTTCAAGTCGAGCCATGTGCAATTCACCCTCGTGGGCTGGCTCACTCAGTTCATCATGGGGGTGGGGTGGTGGCTCTTTCCCCCGCTGCCCTCCGGCCCGCGTCCTGGCTCAGCCCATCCCATCCGCAAAGGGCAGCAACAGCGGGGCAGCGAGCCCCTTTTTTGGGCCACTTTTGGCCTTCTGAACGCGGGGATTCTCCTGGGGGCCATCGGCGATCCCCTTTTCAATTGGACCCGGGCCCCCATCTATCGGACGTTGGCCGGGCTTGCCAGCCTTTTCCTCCTGGCAGCGGCTGTCTGCTTTGTGGCCAATGTGTGGGGGCGCATCCGCGAGTTGGGCCGCCCACGCTAGCCCTACGACGGGTCCTGTCGATCCACACCTGCTATTCACACACAACGCCGGCCCCAAAGGCCGGCGCTGATGTGCTCACCTGGAAAACGTGACGGGTCTGCGTTTAGTTTTGGTATTCGAGCAGCAAATCTCCGTGGGCCACGTGATGCCCCTCGATAGCATGGACAGCGCGGACCACTCCGTCTTGCGAGGCCCGGAGGACGTTGGCCATTTTCATGGCCTCGATCACCAACAGCTCGTCGCCGACGGCCACTTTTTGGCCGGCGCTCACAGCCACGGACTTGATCACGCCTGGCAAGGGCGCCATCACCCGGTTGCCGGTCGGCGGGCCTGCCGCAGCGCGACCCGGCCCTGCGATAGCCACCGGAGCCGAACTGGGGGTTTTCTCAGGTGGGGGCGCTTCTTCAGCGTCGAGCACAGGGGTGACCTGCACCGTCAGGGTTCTTCCATCGACGTCTACCTCGACCTGCTCCTGCATCGGGTCGCTGAGCAGGCGGACGTCAAAGGTCCGGCCATCGAGGCTGATCTGGTATCGTTTCATTGGGCTCTCCATGCACTGGGTCCAAGACTCCGGTTTCGTTGTTGATGCAGTGTCCACCAGGAGCTGGGCAACATCGACACGCTGTCGTCTAAAACGGGCATTTCCATCGGTGTGACCTTTCCTTCTCCTTGGGCTCGGGCCAGCGACACAGCCAGGGCGGCCGCCAGCAAGGCCGCCTCCTGCTCGTCGGCTCCCTCTTCCTCCACAGCCGCGCCCGGTTCAGGGGCGCGATCGTGGAACACGCGCGTGGCCAGTGTCAACAGGCCGTAAAAGAAGGTGAGCGCTAAAAACAGCAACGTCATGCCGATGGCAGTGATGATCAGGGCGATGACAAGGACGTCTTCCATGATATGCAGTACCTCTCTGCGAATCCGACGCCCGAGCTACAGGGGCATGCTGCCATGTTTTTTGGGCAGCGATGCAGCCTGTTTGTCGCGCAAGAAATCCAGCGCCGCGATCAGCTTGGTTCGCGTTTCGCTGGGCAAGATCAGATCGTCGATGTGACCGCTGGCGGCTGTGGTGTAGGCGCTGCCAAACTCGCGGCGATACTCCTCGATGAGGTGGGTCCGCGCCTCCTCCGGGTTTTCCTGCTGGGCCAACTGCTTGCCGTAGAGAATGCTGACCGCACCTTCGGCCCCCAGGACGGCGATTTCGGCCGTGGGCCAGGCATACACCAGGTCGGTGCGCACATATTTGCTGCTCATGACGATATAGGCCCCGCCGTAGGCCTTGCGGGTGACTACCGAGATCTTGGGCACGGTCGCCTCTGAATAGGCATACACGATCTTGGCGCCATGCCGGATAATGCCCCCGTGCTCCTGCACGGCGCCGGGCATAAAGCCAGGGCAATCGACAAAGGTGACCAGCGGGATGTTGAACGCATCGCAAAACCGGACAAAGCGTGCGATCTTGTCAGAGGCGTCAATGTCCAGCACGCCGGCCAGCCAGGCGGGCTGGTTGGCTACCACCCCCACCACCTCGCCATGCAAGCGGGCAAAGCCGACGACCGCATTGGGCGCAAAGCGGGCATGGACCTCAAAGAAGCTGTCCCGATCAAAGATCTGGGTGATGGCCTCTCGAATATCGTAGGGCTGGGTGCCTTCGGCAGGCACCAGGGAATCCAGCATCGAATCGGCGCGGTTCGGTTCGTCCGTCGGTGGGATGCGAGCGGGGGGCGCCGCATTGTTGGGGGGAAGATAGCTGAGCAGCCGGCGGGTGATCGTAAAGGCATCGTCTTCATCGGTCGCCACAAAGTGGGCGACCCCGCTGGTGGAGGCATGGACCTGGGCGCCGCCCAACGCCTCGAAGGTCACCTCTTCTCCAGTAACTGTCTTGATCACCTCGGGGCCAGTGATAAACATGTGGCTCAGGCCCTCGGTCATGATGATAAAGTCGGTCAGGCCCGGAGAATAGACCGAGCCCCCGGCACAGGGGCCGAGCATGACGCTGATCTGGGGGATCACCCCGCTGGCCTGGGTGTTGCGCCAGAACAACTCGCTGTACCCCGCCAGGCTCCAGACGCCCTCTTGAATGCGCGCGCCCACTGAATCGTTCAGCGAGACAAAAGGGGTGCCGGCTGCCAGGGCCAGATCCAGCACCTTACACACCTTCTGAGCGTGGGCTTCGGAAAAAGAGCCGCCAATGACGGTGAAATCCTGGGCGGCGATGGCGATCTTTTGCCCGTTGACGCGGCCAAAGCCCACCACCACACTGTCGCCCGGCACCCGCTTTTCGTCGAGGCCAAAGGCTGTGTGCCGGTGAGTGAGGTAGGGGTCCACCTCCTGAAACGTGCCGGGATCGAGCAATCGGTCGATCCGCTCCCGGGCCGTCAACTTGCCTTTGGCGTGCTGCCGTTCTACCGATTGGGAACCGCCTCCCTGGATAAGCGTCTCTCGTCGCCGGAGCACCTCCGCGTTTATGTCGTCCCTTTCCATGAATCCCTCCAAGAGCCGGAGAATTGGCCCGATGATTTTGCCACAGTGTATAAGGAGAGCCTTTCACACAGCGCCGATCGTAGCTCGCCGAGTATACCATCCCTGCATGTACCTGTCCAGCCCATGCCGGTCCGAGACCAGAGCACGCCGGTCACTCAACCTGATTTCTCGAGTGGCATAGCTTGAGCAGATTGCACAAATATGGTAAAATTAGCGTGCAATAAACAAAAGGTTTTTGTCAGGTTGTGTGGGATGGGCTACAGATTGAGTAGTCTGTGAGGGAGTATGATGGTACGATATACACCAGAAATGGTTGCGGGCATGGAACAGGATCAGTGGGAGATGATGGGCATATTGCGAGAGCCGAGTTCGAATCGTGGCTGGGTGTTAACCCGGCAACGCAAAATCTGGCGCCCTCCGACCGATATCTATGAGACCGATACCTGTATCGTGGTCCGGGTCGAGATTGCCGGTATGCAAGAGGGCGATTTCACCATCTCTCTGGATTCCAGGCGGCTGGTGATCAGTGGCGTTCGGCGCGATCCGGTGACCAAAGTGGGCTACCAGCAGATGGAGATCCTCTATGGGCAGTTCGAAACCGATGCCCACATCCCCCGGCCCATTGACGAGCGCCAGATCGAGGCCACCTATCAAGAGGGCTTTTTGAGTGTGGTCTTGCCCAAGGCCATGCCGCGCCAGATCCCGGTGATCAGTGTGGAAGATTAGAGTTTGTTGCTATGGAAAAGGTAGATCAGAGAATGGAAGACGAGAAGAACCGAGAGAATACGGAGCAACCCAAAACTGTCGAGGTCGCCGAGGAGCAGGTTGAATTTGCGCCGATTTCTGAGGAGTCGCTGGATGGCAGCTCGATTCCCGAAGAGCTGGCTATTCTCCCTTTGAGGGGGGTGGTCGTCTATCCGGTGACTTTTCAGGCCCTGAGTGTGGGCCAGCCACGTTCCATCCACTTGGTGGATGATGCGACGGTGAACAAGCAATTGATCGGCCTGGTGACGGCGCTCGACGAAAAGAACGAAGAGCCAGGACCGGATGACGTACACAAAATTGGGGTGGCGGCGACGATCCACCGGATGATCAAAGCGCCCGACGGTACGATTCGACTGCTGGTGCAGGGCGTGGAGCGCATTCGGATCGAGGAGTGGACCGGGTCCGAGCCCTATTTGAAGGCGCGAGTGACGCCCATGCCTGAGGAGGTGGAAGAAGGCATCGAAGTCGAGGCGTTGGCCCGCAATGCCGTCGATCTGTTGCGGCGGTTGGTGTCGTTGGTATCGCAACTGCCCGACGAGCTGCTGATGGCAGCGCTCAACCTGGAAGATCCGCGCCAGTTGGTCTATTTTATCGCCACCAATATCCGCATGGAGATCCCCGATGCCCAGGCGATTTTAGAGATCGACGGTGTTCGCGCCAAGCTGCTCAAACTGACGAGCATCATGACCAAGGAGTTGGAGGTCCTGGAGCTGGGGCGCAAGATCCAGTCCGAGGCCCAATCGGAGATGGAAAAGATGCAGCGCGATTTCTATCTGCGCGAGCAGCTCAAGGCCATCAAGAAGGAGCTGGGGGAGGAGGACGAGCAGGCCGTCGAACTGGAGGAATATCGGCTCAAAATTGCCGAATCGGGCATGCCCGAAGAAGCAGAGCGGGAGGCCCTGCGCGAACTGGGGCGCCTGGAAAAGATGCCGCCCCAGGCGGCCGAGTATTCGGTCATCAAGACCTACCTGGATTGGCTAACCGAAATGCCCTGGCAAGTGACCACGGAGGATCATCTGGATATTGGTCATGCTCGCCAGGTGTTGGATGAAGATCACTATGACCTGGAGGATCTCAAGGATCGCATCCTGGAATACCTGGCGGTGCGCAAGCTCAAGCTCGAAAGAAAAGAGGAGCGCGAGGAAGCCGAACCGATCGACCATATCCGTGAGGAACGCGAGGGCGTCATCCTGTGTTTTGTGGGTCCGCCCGGCACGGGCAAGACCAGCCTGGGGCGCTCCATCGCCCGGGCCTTGGGCCGCAAGTTCATCCAGATGAGCCTGGGCGGGATGCGAGACGAGGCCGAAATCCGCGGGCACCGACGCACCTACATCGGCGCCATGCCAGGGCGCATCCTTCAAAGCGTCAAACGGGTGGGCACCAAAAACCCTGTGTTTATGTTGGACGAGATTGACAAGGTGGGGGCCGACTGGCGCGGTGATCCCTCCTCAGCGCTGCTCGAGGTGCTGGATCCCGAGCAAAACCGCGAGTTTCGGGATCACTACCTGGATGTGCCCTTTGACCTGAGCCAGGTCATGTTCATCACCACGGCCAACATGCTGTCGCCCATCCCGGCGCCCCTGCGCGACCGGATGGAGATCCTGGAACTGGACGGGTACACCGAGGACGAGAAGCTCCGGATTGCCAAGCAGTACCTGTTGCCCCGCCAGATCCGCGAGAATTCGCTGCGACCGGAAGAGATCGCGTTCGACGACGACGCCCTGCGGCTGATCATCCGCGATTATACCCGCGAAGCGGGCGTGCGCAACCTGGAGCGGCAGATCGGGACGGTGTGCCGCAAGGTCGCCACCCGCGTGGCCGAGACAGAGAGCGTCACCGTTCACGTCAAGGCCGACGAGGTCGTCGACTATCTCGGCAAGCCCCGCTTTTACTTTGAGGCGGCCGAGCGAACCGAGGTGCCTGGCGTGGCCACCGGGCTGGTTTGGACGCCGGTTGGGGGCGACATCACCTTTATCGAAGCGACGCGCATGAAGGGCAACAAGCGCCTGATCCTCACCGGCAGCTTGGGCGACGTAATGAAAGAGTCGGCCCAGGCTGCCCTCAGCTACGTGCAGTCCAAAGCCAAAGAACTGGGCATCGATGAGCAGCTTTTTGCCGAAAGCGACCTGCACATTCATGTCCCGGCCGGCGCGGTATCCAAAGATGGTCCTTCGGCTGGGGTGACGATGGCCACGGCCCTGGTGTCGCTGATGACCAATCGGACCGTCCGGTCGGACGTGGCCATGACGGGTGAAATAACCCTCCGGGGTCGGGTGCTGCCTATTGGCGGGTTGAAGCAAAAGGTGATGGCTGCGGCGCGGGTTGGGCTAAAGACGGTAATTCTGCCCAAGCGCAACGAACCGGATCTGGAAGACATCCCCGACGAGATTCGCGACAAGATGCAGTTCATCTTTGCCGAGTATGTCGACGAGGTGTTTGCGGCTGCGCTGCGCGAGGCGCCGGTCCAAGACCAAGATTCATCGGCCGATGAGGAGCAGCAGCCAAAGACTGAGGAGGGGCAAAAAGAGTGAGAGTTCTCGTGATCGATGACCAGTTGGATGCTGCGCGTCTGCTGGTGATCTTGCTGAAAATGACTGGCTACGACGCCGAGCATCTGGAAGAGAACTGGGAACACCTCGTCGCAGAGGTGGAAGCTCGTCGCCCCGACCTACTGATTCTCGATGTCCGCCTGCCGGATGTGGACGGGTTGGAGCTGGTGCGCCAGTTGCGCGCCCACAGCAACCCCGAGATCGCAGGTGTGCCGGTGCTTTTGGCTTCGGCCCTGGATCACCGCCACGACGCCAAACTTGTGGGCGCCAACGGCTTTCTGATGAAGCCCTATACCCGCGACAGCCTGATGAAGGCAATACAGGCCATCCGGGAGGAATGCTCTATCCAATAGGGTGGGGCAGGTTCCGGGACTGAGATCTGAGAAAGGAGGTTCACCGAGACCCAACAATTGCAGCTCGCCATTTGAAATACAATTGAACATTATTTGAGGAGTACACGTGGCAAGAAAGAAAAAGACCAAGATGCAGTGGTACAAGATGGATCTGCATCTCCACACACCTGCTTCGGCAGATTGGCAGGAGCCGGGTGTCAGTTATTTGGACCTTGTCCGTACAGCGGAGATGCGGGGATTGGATATTATCGCCATCACCGACCACAACACTCTTGCCGGTTGTGCTGCGCTCCAGGCAGATATTGAACAGCTCACATTATTGGAGCGATTGGGACGTATCGAACCTGCCGAGCAGCGAAAGCTGGAAGAGTATCGGCGCATCGGAAACAAGCTTCTGGTCCTGCCAGGCTTTGAATTTACCGCCACATTGGGTTTTCATGTCCTGGCGATTTTCCCACCCGAGACTCCCATCCGCAAATTAGAGCACTTGCTGATGGAATTGCATGTGCCTGCCAGCAAGTTGGATGAGGGGGCAACCGAGGTGGGGGCCACAACCGATGTGCTTACGGCTTACCGAATCATTGATGAGGCCGGTGGCCTGGCCATCGCAGCCCACGCCAACTCGAACCATGGAGTTGCCTTGCAGGGGCTGGACTTTGGTGGACAAACGAGGATTGCGTATACGCAAGACCGACACTTGCATGCTTTGGAGGTAACCGACCTCGAAAAACGAGGAAAACGGACGACCGCATGGTTCTTTAGCGGTCGCAAACCTGAATACCCGCGACGGATGCACTGCATCCAGGGTTCTGATGCCCATCGCATGAACGGCCATCCCCAGGATTCGACACGCCTGGGGTGGGGCGAGCGGGCAACGGAGATTCTGTTGCCTGAACCGAACTTTGAAGCCATCAAAGAGGTATTCCTGGGCGACGACTTTTCGCGCACCCGGCCCTATCGACCGACCAAGGCGCCGTTCGATCATGTGCAGGCTGCACGGGAAGAGGGCTCCAGCATCGTGCAGTCGTTTCACGAGAGCATGACCGTGCGCGGCGGGCGCTTGCGCGCTGTGCTGCGCGATATCGTGGCCATGGCCAATACCAACGGCGGAACGATTTTTATCGGCGTCAAGGCCGATGCTAAAGCACCCCCGGTCGGCGTCGAACAACCGGATGAGGCGATCTCGACCCTAAAGACCGAGATCCAGCGCAAGATCACGCCGCCGCTCAGGGTAGAGATCACGACAGTGACCAGCCTGGGGCGCCCGGTGTTGCAGGTCAGTGTGCCTCTGGGTCCTGACGTGCCCTATGCCCTGGAAGGCACCAACATCTACCTGCGCCAGGAATCGGAAACGCACGCGGCCATGCGCGACGAAATCATGGCTTTGATCCGCAGAACGGTCAAAGCGGAACCAGAGGCTCCTGCCGAGGTGAAACCTGAGACGGGCGAACCTGCTCCTATGACGGGCGCAGAGCCCCCCGGGACAGGCGTCCAGATCGTGGCCTCAGAGGAGCGAAAGGGCACCTGGTACCATACCATGAAGGATCTGCGCAACGGCAGCGTAGTACATGATGTGACCCGGTCCTCTGCCCGAAAGCTGTGGCGCTATGCCATTACCGAGCACGAGACCAACCCCGTAGATCCAGGTGCGATCACATGGCACGGGGATCTGGGTGTCTGGAAATCGTCCAAGCGGGCGGGAAAGGTGCGGTACGATCTGGTGCAACGCATGCCCGACGGGCAGATCCAAGTGTACTATGGCGTCACCGAGGATGGAATTGCGGGCGCCTGGCGGGTGTTCTTGACGGAATAATCGTTGGATCAAAGCGTTTTGACGGGTAGGGGCTGTCCCAAAAGCACAGGTGGGCCCTTTTCGAAAAAGGAAACATCCCGAATCCGCCGGATTCACTCTATTTTGAGAGAAATCTGACGTCTTGATTACTTTTGGGGCAGCCTCGCCATGCCTGGCGCCTAATGACGTGTGGGGGGAGAGTAGGGTGTGAGTGGATTGCAGCCAGGAATTGGGCGAATTGCACAATCGGCGAGCTCGTACGAAAAGTACATACCCGAGCCCAAGTCCATCGAAGACACCCAGTTGTCCATGGGCTTTTTGGCCGATTTGACGCTCAAGCTCGTGTATTACAAGAGCGATATGAGCAGCATGCAGATTTCCGAGACGCTGGCGCTGCCTTTTGCCGGGATCATAGAGCGTGTCATGGAGTTCCTCAAGCGTGAGGAACTGGTTGAGGTCACCGGCTCGGCGGGTTTTGGGGAGAGAGGATATCGATGGGCGATTTCCAGCAAGGGGGTCAGCCGGGCCCGCGAAGCGCTGGAGCGCGATCAGTACGTCGGTCCGGCCCCGGTCCCTGTGCAGCACTATACCGAGATGGTGCACCGACAGACGATGGGCGATCTGAAGGTGGGTGTGGCCGATGTTCGGCAGGCGCTTTCCCACCTGGTGCTGAGCGGAGAGCTGGTGAACCGCATCGGCCCGGCCGTCAACTCGGGGCGCTCTCTCTTTCTGTACGGTCCGCCGGGCAACGGCAAGTCGGTCATCGCCAAGAGCATCATCCGCATGATCAAGGGAACCGTTTATATCCCCCACGCAGTGGATGTCGACGGTCAGATCATCCGGGTGTACGACGAGATGAACCACAAGCCGATGCCGGCTTCGGGCGATGCGCCGGGCACGCCGACTCCACGGGTGGACCCGCGCTGGATCCGAATCCGCCGGCCCGAGATTGTGGTGGGCGGCGAGCTGAACATGCGCAATCTGGACCTGATCTACGATCCCATCTCCAAAACCTACGAGGCCCCCCTGCAAATGAAGGCCAACAATGGGCTGTTTGTGATCGACGATTTTGGCCGACAGGCCATGCGGCCCCAAGATCTCCTCAATCGCTGGATCATACCCTTGGAGATGCGCATCGACTTTTTGACGCTGGCAACGGGCAAGAAACTCGAGATTCCCTTTGACCAGTTGATTGTCTTTTCAACCAACCTGGATCCACGGGATCTGGTCGACGACGCCTTTTTACGGCGCATCCGCCACAAGTTGTTGATCGACTATCCGGACGAAAAGATCTACTATCAGATCTTGCAGCGAGAGTGTGCCGCGCGGAATATGGAATTGTCGCCCGAGGCATTTGTCTATCTGATGCAAAAGCACTATATTGCTGCCAATCGCCAGTTGCGTGCGTGTCATCCGCGCGATATTCTGGACCAGATCGACGACATTGCCTCCTACCTGGGTACCAAACCCGCGCTGACCAAGCAACTGATCGACGCTGCGTGCGAGAGCTATTTTGCCGAAATCTAGCGAGCTTCCAGGCGCCAGGCCAGGGGCGAGATACCAGGAGTGCATAGGTTCATGACTGTGAGCATGCGGGTGGGGATTCTTACGGTGAGCGATCGCGGATCTCGGGGCGAGTATCGCGATCTGAGCGGCCCGGCCATTCGCGATAGAATGGTCCAGGCCTTGGGCGCCCAGGTGGCCGTCGAGGATATGGTGCCCGACGAGCAGGAGGTGATTGCCGGTGCGTTAAGGTGTTGGGCCGACGAACTGGCGCTGGATTTGGTACTCACCACGGGAGGCACCGGTTTTGCCCCCCGCGATGTGACGCCCGAGGCGACGCGCCTCGTCATCGACCGCGAAGCGCCGGGCCTGGCCGAAGCGATGCGCTCAGCCAGCCTCCAGATTACGCCCCACGCCATGCTCTCCCGAGCGGTGGCGGGGATTCGCGGCGCGACCCTCATCGTCAACCTGCCGGGCAGCCGCAAGGCGGTGCTCGAAAACCTGGAGACGATCTTGCCGGCCTTGCCCCATGCGGTGGAGCTTTTGCAGGGCCGCAAGGGAGCCGATCGACATCCGGACGAGCGCCCGTAGGTAGCGCCGCTGCCCAACGACTCTGAGGCTCGCCTCAGAGTTTTTTGTCAGGGAGGAATCGATATGGGTACCAGGGTAGACCTGCTGATCTACAACGCCGCACAGGTGGCCACGGTGGCTTCGGCTGGACCTAAACGGGGCGCCGCCATGGGCGAACTGGGCCTGGTTACCGATGGCGCCATCGCCATTCGTGACGGTCGCATTGTGCAGGTGGGCCCGTCGGCCGACCTCTGCGCGCGGGTGAAAGCCGAGCGGCGCCTGGACGCGGGGGGCCGGTTGATCCTACCCGGGTTTGTGGACCCTCACACCCATTTGGTGTGGGCCGGCGACCGGGCCGACGAGTTCGAGAGGCGCGTGGCTGGGGCCAGCTACATGGAGATCATGGCCGCCGGTGGGGGGATCATGAACACGGTGCGGAACACCCGCCGGGCCGATGTCGACGAGCTGGTGGCTCAGACCCGGCCCCGCCTGGAGCGGATGCTGGCCCACGGCACCACGACGGTAGAGATCAAGAGCGGGTATGGGCTCACCACCCAGGATGAGTGCAAACAGCTCCAGGCCATCCGCCAATTGGCGCTAACCACCCCGGCCACAGTGGTGCCCACCTTTCTGGGCGCCCACGCCATCCCCGCCGAGTATCAGGGGCGAGGCGATGCCTACGTGAACCTGATCGTCGAGGAAATGTTGCCCGCGGTGGCCGCGCTGCCCGACCCACCTCCCTTCTGCGATCTGTTTTGTGAGGAGGGCGCCTTTTCGCTGGAACAGTCGCGCCGCATCCTCCAGGCGGCCCAGGGGCTGGGGTTTGGGCTCAAGGTCCACGTCGACGAGTTCAAGCCGCTGGGGGGAACGCGCCTGGCAGTAGAGATGGGGGCCGTGTCGGCCGATCACCTGGTGTGCACGCCGCCCGACGAGATCGAGCTGTTGGCCCACTCCGATACCATCGCTGTTTCGCTGCCCGGCACCCCCTTTGGCCTGGCGCACCGGGAATACACCCCGGCCCGGGCCCTCATCGACGCCGGGGGCGCGCTGGCGTTGGCCACCGATTGCAACCCCGGAACCTGTTGGTGCGAGAACATGCAGTTCATGATCGCCCTGGCCTGCCGCTACATGGGGATGACGCCGGCAGAAGCCATCTGCGCGGCCACCCTCAATGCGGCCCATGCGCTGGGCCTGGGCGACGACCGGGGCAGCCTGGAGCCGGGCAAGCGAGCCGATCTCTGTCTGCTGGATGTGCCTTCCTACCCCCACCTGGCCTACCGCTTTGGCGTCAATCTGGTGCATACCGTGGTCGTCGGGGGGCAGATTCTTGGCAGTTCTTTGGGGAGCGGCTGCTGATCATCTGTGCCTTTGGGTTGCAGATCGCCCTCAAGATGGGGAACAGGGGCTTTGGTATTCGCGAACTGCTGACATTGATCATGGGCTATCCATCCCCGTTGTGATACTCTGTGGACAATCCTTCACTCGTAGAGGAAACTATGCAACGAATCGACCACATCCTGCGGCGCTTGTTCGGTACCCTCCCCGGACTCTTGGTGGTGGCGGTAGCCTGGGACGCACTGATCCTCGCCAGTTTGATTCCCCTGTCGGGGCCGCTGCGGCCCCTGGGGGTAGCTGCTTGGCTGGGTCTGGATCTGAGCCAATCCTTGCGGGTGGGCCGCATCATCATGCTCTACCATTCGCTGGCTATGCCCTTTATGGCGGCTCTGGTCTACCTGGTCCTCGATCGGGTGCCCCTGGGGGCGCCGGAAGAAGCCAGCATGCGGCGCCGGTCCATTGTCACTCCGATGACGGTCGGCTATATGCTGACCAGCGTGGGCGGCATGACCTTTGCCTATGGGGGCCGCAATTGGATCGCCCATGGGATCTATTTGGTCGGCCTGTCGTTGGTGTTCTATGCCGGCGTGTTGTTGGCCGTGGCCTTGTGGCCTTCTCGACGCTGGGCCACCGATCCCCGGCGCTACGCTCATTTGGCCGGGATTCCGCTGGAGCGCCTGGCTTTCTTTCTCGTGGCCCTCTTTACGCTGGTCTCGGCGGCGATTGGTGGGGCGGCGGGAGCCTTCTTTGGCAATGGGTTCGAGGCCTTTTTGGCCGAGGACATTGTGCGGGTCGATCCCCATTCCCTATTCGAGTTGATGATCATCGCCCATCTGCACATCATGCTGACGTTGATCGATGTCATGATCCTGTTGTTGGTGATCCGCACCTATGGGGTGGAGGGGCGCACCCACAAGGTGGCGGTGCCCTTGACGATTGTGGGTACCGTGGTGGTCACTTTTGCCACCTGGTCGGTGATAGGCTGGGAGGGAGCCCATAAGGTCATCAATATCGGTTCGGCCTTTTTGCTCCCCGGCGCCATTCTGGTCGCCATCTGGGGATTTGCCTGGCTCATCGGCGAGGGGATGGCCGGGCAATCGGCCACCTTGGGCGCCGGCATCAAGGCGTTGCTGCGCGACCCAATCCGCTTTGGCATCTTTTTCGAGCTGCTCTTTGTCAACGTTGTGGTCACCGTACCGGGTGTCTATACGGCTTTTAATCTGGAGACCTTTCGCCAGCCGGCCTACCTGGCGGTGGAACGGACCATTCTGGTGGGGCACTGGCACATTCTGGCTACCCTATCGGCCGTGATCGTGCTCTTTCTCATCGCCGACCGGCTGGGCGCCCGAGGGTGGGTGCGGCAGGTCGTCGGTTGGGGGTTGTTGGTGGGATCGACGCTCTCCTTTGTCTTTGTGAACCTGTACATGTTCCGCCTGCCGGGCCAGGAAAAGGCGTGGACTACCCCCTTTTATCAGGTGGGCATTGCGTTGAGTCTACTGTCGCTGGCGCTGTTCACGGCAGTGTATCTGGTCCGCACGGCGACGCGCGAACCCTAGCTGGAAAATGCCCCTTGAAGTGTGAGGTCTAGCAGGTAGGGCCTGCCGAAGCCTGACCTCCTGATTGTTGACACCGGACCCTGCCTTTGCTATAATTGTTGTGGTCGAGGCTATCCGCCACGCCGATCCAACCCTGTAGCCGCTTGGCTGCCCCTGTCTGCCGTGATGTCCCGTTCAGGGAGAAAGGAAGTCCTGCATGGCAAGGCAGACGACCTTCATACTGGCTTTCTTGCCCCTTATGCTCCTGGCGCTGGCCTGGAGCGGCCCAGCCCTCGCCGTTCCTGTTGTCGATCCCCCTTCTGTGTCCGATTCGGCAACTTTGCCCCTGAACGTTCCTGCCCAGTCCCTGGTAACGCTGTGGACCGGCCCAACGGACGAGGCCACCCGGGCCCTGGTCTGGGGCGATTATGACCGGGACGGCTACCTGGATCTGGCTGTGGGCAATGCCGATGGCCCGAGCCACATCTATCACAATGAGGGCGACGGCTCTTTCGATCCTACTCCCATCTGGTCGTCGCCGAGCCAGAGTACGACCAGCATCGCCTGGGGCGATTATGACCGGGACGGCTACCTGGATCTGGCCGTGGGCAACGCCGATGGTCCAAGCTACGTCTACCACAATAGGGGCGATGGCTCTTTCGATCCGGCTCCCACCTGGTCGTCGCCGAGCCAGAGTACGACCAGCGTCGCCTGGGCCGGATGGGGGACCGATGCGGCCTACGCGCCTTACCTGGCCCTGGGCGCCACGGGCGGCGCCAGCCTCCTGCTGCGCTACGAAGGCGACCAGTTCGTTCCGCTCACCTGGACCGTCCCGCTGACCGAGTCGACCCACAGCCTGGCCTGGGGCGACTATGATCAAGACGGCGACCCGGACCTGGCCGTGGGCAACCTGGACCAACCCAATCGCCTCTACCGCAACGGGCAGGACCCCGCAGCCCCCCTGGCCCTCATCCAATCGACGGCCGAGATGTCGGCCACCCGGGGCATGGCCTGGGGCGACGTGGATGGTGACGGCGACCTGGACCTGGCTGTGGGCAACGACCGAGCCCTGTCTGGCCCCGAAGCCGATCAGATTTATTGTAACAGCGGCGCGCCCGATTTTCATCTGGAGGTGTGTTGGACCTCGGACGATCGCTCGCCTACGGCGGCTGTTGCCTGGGGTGACTATGACGGCGATGGCGATCTGGATCTGGCCGCCTCGGGTTCTCCAGGCGCAGCGACGCGGATCTATCTCAATCAGGGCGGGACGCTGCACACAACGGCCCTCCAGCCCCTGGCCGACGCAGAGGCCGATGGACAAGCCCTGGCCTGGGGCGACCTGGATGGCGACGGCGATCTCGATCTGGCTGTCGGCTACCTCGACCAGGCCATCACCGTAGCCGAAAACCACAGCGGCAGCATGAGCGTCATGCCGGTTTCTGACGACGGAATGGACACGCACAGCGTGGCCTGGGGCGACCTCGACGGCGATGGCTGGCTCGACCTGGCGGTGGGAAACGGCCAACTGAACGCCAACCAGGTGTTCACCAACTCGGCTGGAGATCTGGCGTGGGCCTGGGATTCCGTTGATGCCGAGAGAACTCAGAGCGTGGCCTGGGGCGATTTCGACGGCGACCGGGATCTGGACCTGGCTGTGGCCAACGACTCACAGGCCTTCAATCAAGAGAGCCGCGTCTATCTAAACGACGGGACTGTCCTGACGTCTTCCTGGACGTTTGGCGAACCTTTTGATAGCCGATGCGTGGCCTGGGGCGACGTGGACGGCGATGGCGACCTGGACCTGGCTGTGGGCACGCACAACAACAGCCAGCCCAACCGAATCTGGAAAAGCGGGGTGAGCCAGGGCGTGCCCCGGTTCCTTGGGGCGGTGGACCTCGAGCCGGAGGGGGACCTTACCCGTTCGCTGGCCTGGGGCGATTTCGACCAAGACCTGGATCTGGACCTGGCTGTGGGCAACGATTTTGGGCCCAACCGCGTTTATGTGAACGACGGTCGCGGAAACCTCACTGCCCTCCCTTCCCGCCCCCAAAATGAGGATACCCACGGCCAGGCCAGGGGCGATTGGGATGGGGACGGCGATCTGGATCTGGCCGTGGGCAATGCTGGCCCGCAGGGCTTTATTCAGATTTTGGCGGCCATCCCGGCGAGCGGCACGTGGAGTTTTGTCCCCGTGTTCACTTCTACGGAAAGCGGGCTGGATGTTCGCAGCCTGGCCTGGGGCGACTATGACGGCGATGGCGATCTCGATCTGGCCGTCGGAGCGGGGGTGGAGGGTAGCCACGGCAATCTCATCTATGCCAATCAGGGCGGCACGCTGCGTCCCGTCTGGACCGATAGCAGCGTCACCCCTCTTACTGAAAGCGTCGCCTGGGGCGACCTGGATCGGGATGGCGATCTGGATCTGGTGGCCGGCAACCTGAGATCGGGGGACACTCGCAATGTGCTCTATATCAATACTCGGTTGGGGGTTCCCCTCTTGCCCAACAATCCCTCGTCCGTTGTCCTGCAAAAGCCCGGCGCCACCGGCGAAGCCGCGTTCTTTTCTACCCAGGAGATCTTGGGCGCCCCCCAGATCGAAATCCACTATACTCTGTTCGATGCCGAGGGCGACCGGGTCTTTTTGCTGGAACCCTACGTCTCGTGGAACGGCGGCGGGCGCTGGGAACCCGCCTGGGCGGCAGGCGGCGACGGCCTGGAAAATCTGACCACCGCGCCACCACCCACAGGCAGGGAGCACCGGTTTGTGTGGGATGCCTGGGGCCAGATCCGCGATCACCTCGGCTGGTCGATTCCCATCCCGCCCGAGGCACCGGGCGAGGAAATGGACGTGGCCTTTCGCCTGGTTGCCTGGTCGAACCCGGAGCATGGCGGGCTGATTCAGCGCCCCGTTTCGGGCAGCGGCACCACCTTCTTTCGGGTAGACCTGCGCCCCAACTGGCGCGATGCAGTCAAACGGGCCGACCGCGCGATTGTGCATCCCGGCGATGTGGTGCAATTCACCACCGTGGTGACCCAAACAGGCCACGGCATGCCGCCCGGGGGCCTGATCGTCAGTCCGCTCCCGACGGGCCTGGCC
>CAYVLO010000017.1:0-17475 GCA_964452125.1 uncultured Anaerolineaceae bacterium
CGCAGCGCATCAGATAGCTCAACTGCTGATACAGGACATTTTCCCCGGTCAAGGCCTTGAGCTTTTCGCCCATCCATTGCCCAATACCGCCCAGCTTCTTGTGGCCATAGGCATCCTCGTCCCCCTCATAGTGCATCAGGCCGCCGCCCTTTTCCCGCGCCCCCTCTGAGATGGTCATGATGCAATAGCCGCTCGGATTGGCCTTTTTGTCCTTGAGCAGCAAGGCGGCCAGTTTTTCCGTCTCAAAGGGAACCTCGGAAATGACCGCCCGATCCACATCGGCCAAATAGGCCGCCACCAACGAGGTCTCGCCCGAGTTCCGACCAAAGAGTTCGACCACAGCGATCCGCTCGTGGGAACCGCTGGTGGTCCGCAGGTCGGAGATAAAGCCCACACTCCGCGTCACGGCCGTCGAAAAGCCGATGCAATAGTCGGTTCCGTACACGTCGTTGTCCATCGTCTTGGGAATGGCGACAATGGGAAAGCCCTCGTTGTGGAGCCGGGCAGCGTACGATAAGGTATCATCGCCGCCGATGGCGATCAGGGCATCGATCTCCAGAGACGCCAGTACCTTGAGCACATGGGGCGTAAAGTCATAGAGCGCACTTGCGTTTTCCCCTTCAAAGGGCGCCACGGTGTTCTGCAGGAAATCGGGTACGTCTTGGGCCTTGGTCCGCTGGGGGTTGGTGCGAGAGGTATGGAGGAAGGTGCCTCCGGTGCGGTCGATGGTGCGCACGACGTTTCGGGTTAGAGGCAGGAAGAACCGATCCCGAACCTCAGGTTGCTCCATATTGTAGTACAGGAGCCCGCCCCACCCGCGGCGGATGCCAAGCACCTCCCAGCCTTCGTTGAGGGCTTTGAGAACGGTGGCTTTGATCGCAGGGTTCAGACCGGGAACGTCCCCTCCCCCGGTGAGGATGCCCAATCTCTTGCTTCTCTTCATCTCACTCTCCTCACAATGCTTTGTCGTTGGCGCTGGCGTACGGGGCGTGAATCCCATGGGCAAAGCTCAGCGCCCTGGCGCTGTGCGTATCACAAAAAGCGAACATCGTCGAAATGTCCGGGGCCACAGGAGTCGGTGGCGCCCATCAGAGCACAGAACGTAGCCAGTCCACTTCCCGGGCCAACCCCTCGCGCAGAGAGACCCGAGGCACAAACCCAAAAGCGCTGCGGGCAGCCGAGGTGTCGGCCCAGGTATGGCGCACGTCTCCTGCCTGACGACTCTGGCGCACCAGGCGGGCGGGCCTACCGATCAATTCCTCCAACGAGGCGATGATCTCGTTTACCGTGACGCGCGAGCCGCCCCCAACGTTAAAGGCGCGGCCCGATGGGGCCTCAACGGCACAGATATTGGCTTGCACGATATCAGCCACGTAGGTAAAGTCGCGGGTTTGCAGGCCATCGCCATACACCGGAAACGGTTCATCGCGCAGCATGGCGCGGATCAGTTTGTGGAAGGCCATGTCGGGCCGCTGACGCGGGCCGTACACGGTAAAGTAACGAAGACAGACGCTGGGCACGCCATAGTTGGTGTGATACAGAGTACACAGATGCTCAGCGGCCAATTTGGTCACGCCGTACGGAGAAATGGGCCGCGGCAGCGTCTTTTCCGTTACGGGCAGATCGTCCACGTCGCCATAGATCGACGACGACGAGGCATAGATAAATCGATGCAGGGCGTGGCCCTTTGCCTCTTCCAGCAAGCGTTGGGTGGCTTGGATATTGTTCAGGGTATAGTGATCAAACTCGGCGCCCCAACTGGCTCGCACACCGGCCTGGCCCGCCTGATGAAAGACGACCTCGGCGCCTTCCAAAAGAGGTGCCAGATCGCAGGTCACCAGGTCTGCTTCCACAAAGGCAAAGTGGGGGTGGGCGCGAAAGGTCGCCAGGTTGGATTCTTTGATAGAGCGGGCATAATAATCGGTAAAGCAGTCCACCCCGATTACATGCCAACCCTCGTCCAACAACTGCTCGGCCAGGTGCGAGCCGATAAAGCCAGCAGCCCCCGTAACCAATGCCGTGCCGTTCATTGACGCGTCTCCTTCATACCCTGGCGGATGTAGATGATAGCCCCGATCAGGCCGTTGACAAGCAACGTGATGTCGTAGGCCAGGGCCAAAGCCAGAGCTTGGCTTTCGTCCACCCCCACCTGTTTAAAGAGCAGCACGGTGGCCCATTCTCGAATGCCCAACCCTCCTACGGAAGGGACCATCAAGGCAGCGGAGATGACCGGCACAAAGAGGAAATAGTACCAGAGAGACATATCGATGTCCACTGCTCGGCCAAGCAGGTAGTAACTCACAATCAAGAGCAAATTCCAGACGAGGGAGGCGCCTACGCCGCGAAGAAGGGCTGCCGTCCCATAGAGGTGGAACGACTGGTACAGCTCGCGGAGGATATTGAAGCGTCCCAGCAGGGAACCCACCCTCAGCCTGCGTCCCCATGTCTCCAGCCAGGTACGCTGCAACAGCAGGAGGACCATGATCAAGCAGGCCACAAAGACCAGGGCAATAATGATCCGCACTTCGGGAATGACCAGTTTATAGTCGCCGATCAGGCTCAACAGCGCCATGGCGAACAGAACCATGAGTCCCAAGAACCGGTCGACCACCACCGAGCTGATGGCAGCGGCGGTCTTGCCTTCGTCGCGAGACAGCTCGTACATCTTGACCGCGTCGCCGCCGACCCCTGTGGGCAGAAACAGGCTGAAAAAGGCGCCCACGAAATACAGGGCAATCAATCGGCTCCAGCGGACGTGCACGCCCAAGGCCCAGACCAGCGAGCCCCAGCGATAGGCGCGCACAAACGAGCCAAGCAGCATGAGCAGTAGCGCCCCGGCAAAAGGGAACCAGTTCATGTTTTTCAGGAGCTGCAGGACCTGGCTCATGTCCTGCGTGTGGATCAAAAAGGCCACGCCTGCCAGGCTGATGACGATCTTGAGGGCATTTCCCAGGAATTTCCGTTTGGTACTCTGTTGGGCCATTTTACTGCACCACCTTGCGTCGCGAAAGCGCCAGGGCATAGGCCTTGAGGATCTGACGGGCCGCCTGGCGCCAGGAAAAGTTCTCCTCCACGCGCTGCCGCAAAGCCTGGCCCAAACGGCGCGCCAAATCGGGCTGTTCCAAAAGGTCGGCGATCCGGTCGGCCAAAGCTGCAACATCGCCCCGAGGCGCGTAGATGCCCAGATCGCCAAGGATCTCCCGGCTGGGTGGGGTGTCAAAGGCGACTGTGGGCAGGGCGCACCCCATATAGTTGTACAGCTTGCCGTTGGACTCGGTCGTCGAGATTTTAGGGCCGACAGCCACCTGGCCCAAGCAGAGATAGCGGGCGGCCTGGGAATAGTCGATGCGGCCCGGAAAGGCGACCTGCTCGGTCACCCCGAGATCGCGCGCCTTTTGGCGGTAGTGCTCCTCGTTCTGATAGCCCATGATCAAAAAGAAAGCCTCGGGTACGCGAGCCAAGACCCGGGGAACCGCTTCCAGCAGGTGATCGACCCCTTGATAGCGGGTCAGCAGACCCAGGTAGACGACGACACGCCTCCCAGCTGGTACCAACGACTCGATGTCGCGGGTATCCAAACCCGGCCGGAAGGTCTGCGTATCGACGCCATCGAGGGCCAGCACCACGTGGGGCACCCGAAACCTCTCGCGCAATTCCTGCGCCACATCGTCGCACGAGGCGATGGCCACATCGGGCAGGCGGTCGATCCAGCCTTCGTGATGAGCCACAAATCGGTAGAAAAGGCTTTTGGCCTTGAGAAAGGCATGGGCCTCGAGTTCGCCCGACAGGCTTCCCTGAAAATCCCCCACGATGGGAATGCCCAGCAGCCGGCCCACCACCCAGCCGATGGCCGCCCCTTCGTGCAGATGGCCGTGGAGGATGTCGGGTCGGAAGCGACGGGCGACGCGCCACACCTTGAACAGGAGCAGGACATCGATATAGATCTTGTGCCACGAAGGGCCGGCCGACAGTTTTCGGTACCAGGGTAGGGTCGGGGTGCGGTGTGTGCGGATGCCTGGCTGGTCCTTCCCGAGATGATAGGTACAGATCTGAACCTCGCAGCCCATGGCCTGAAGGGCGCGGGCCTGTTCATAGATGCGGACATGGCAGCCCCGGTCGGCAAAGTAGGGCGTGGGTGCGATCATGAGCACGCGCGAAACGGCCAGGGCGGGCCGGGCCTCCGGTGAGATCGAGGGCATAGACGGGCCAGTCACAGGATCACCCATCGCACCGGGAGGAGAGGTCGCTGTCGTTCCCCACGTTAGGCCGCTGGCCTCCGAGTTCCTCGCGCACGGTGTAAATGGCCTTTCCCTGACTCTCATAGTAGGTGCGGATAACGATTTCGGCCAGCAGGCCAGTGGTCACCAACTGCACCCCCAGCATGGTCAGCAGGATGCCAAAGAGGATCAGCGGTCGGTCGCCAATGGGCTGCTGCAGCAACAGCCGGACCACAGCCAGATAGCCCAAGGTCAACATGCCCGCCAAAAAAGAAACCAAACCCAGCAGGCCAAAGATATGGATCGGGCGGGTGGCATAGCTCATCAGGAAGCGGACGGCCAGAATGTCGAGAAACACCTTGAGGGTACGCGAGAGCCCATACTTGGCCTTGCCAAAGCGGCGAGGGTGGTGTTGCACGGGGATCTCGGACACACGCCCGCCCGCCGCGTGGGCCAGGGCCGGGATAAAGCGGTGCATTTCGCCGTACAGGCGGACATCCTTGAGAATATCGCGGCGATAGGCCTTGAGCGAACAACCGTAATCGTGGATGTGGACGCCCGTGGCCCAGCGGATCAAGCCATTGGCAATAATAGAAGGAAGTCGCCGGTCGAGGAATCGATCCTGGCGATGGACCCGCCACCCACTGACGACATCGTAGCCTTCCGCCAGTTTGTCCATGAGCGCCGGGATGTCGGCAGGATCGTTCTGCAGGTCGGCGTCGATGGTGATGACCACATCCCCCTGAGCCCGATCGAACCCGGCAGAAAAGGCCGCCGTCTGCCCATAGTTGCGCCGAAAGCGGATGACGTGCAAATGCTCGTCTCGCGATTGAAGGTCCTGCAGGATCTCGAAACTGCGATCGGTGCTGCCGTCATCGACGATCAAGATCTCGTAACTGTACTCGCTCAAAGCCAGCACCTCGGTCAAGCGTTCGTGCAGAATGGGCAGGCTCTCTTCTTCATTCAGCACCGGCACGACCACGGAAATATCCAAAGGATCACGACTCCCAGAAAGGATTTCCTCAGATTGCCGCCTGACCATCGACGCAAACCGGCGCCGCACATCGAGCAGCCCAAGAATGCGGACATTATAGCATTTCCACCAGGGGGTGTCAACCGTTGCCAGCGGGCGCGTTCCCTGGTATAATGACCGATATGAAGGCCGTGGAAAAGGGGCGCAAGCTGCTGCAGAGGATCTCGCTCATTGTGTTGGTTCTGATCGCCGGCCTCCCGGCGTATCCCCTCGTGGCCCTGGGTCCCCAACAGACGGTACATAGCATGAACCCCAAACTGGGCGTCCATACCCGCCTGACGGACGAAGTTGAGCCCTGGAAGATCAAGCGCACCCTGGAGATGGTCCGCGAGATGGGGGCGGCCTGGACGGTCGAGTTCTTTCCGTGGGCCTATTATGAACCCGCGCCGGGTCGTTTCGACTGGACCCACGCCGACCTGGTGGTGGATCACGCCCGACGGCAGGGGATTCAGGTCATCGCTCGCCTGGGATTTGTGCCCGAATGGGCGCGACCCGACCCCAAAATACAGCTCACCACCTTTACTTACCTGGATCCGGATCGCTATGACGACTTTGCCGAGTACGTTCATGCCTTTGTCGACCACTTTCGGGGGAGGGTGCACCAGATTATCATCTGGAACGAACCCAACATCAGCATGGAATGGGGCTACCGACCAGTCGATCCGGAAGGATATACCGACCTCCTGCGGGCGGTCTATCCCCGGGCCAAGGCGGCCGATCCGACCATCGTCGTTCTGGGTGGGGCGCTGGCGCCTACCCTGGCCCCGGCTGACGATCCAGAGGGGATGAACGACCTGATCTATTTGCAGCGTATGCTGGATGCAGGGGCAGGCAAGGTGATGGATGGGCTGGCAGTGCATGCCTATGGCTGGAAGATGCCGCCCGACGCGCCCGCCGATCCAGAGGTGGTAAACCTGGCGCGCACCGAGCTATTGCACGAACTCTTGGTTCAAGCCGGGCACGCCGATCTGCCCATCTATGTCACCGAGGGGGGATGGAACGACCATCCGCGCTGGACCAAGGCGGTGCAGCCCGCATTGCGAGCCGCCTACACGGCGCGCGCCTATGAAAAAGCCCTGCTGGAATGGCCCTGGTGCGAGGCGATGATCCTATGGGTCTTTCGCTACCCACGACCAGCCAACACCTATCAGGACTATTTCACCTTTGTGACCGCCGATTTCACGCCCAAGCCCATCTACTTTGTGGTGCAACAATATGCCCAAGGGGGATCGCCATGAGCGGGCCAGGGGCGCGGATTCGAGGACAGGAGTGGCGGGCCTGGTTGCTGGTGGGCGGAGCGTTGGCGCTGGCGGCGGCTGTGGGCATCTTTTTGTTGCGGGGCGCGTTGCCCGAAAAGGTCGATCCCGCCTGGGAGCGAATGGAGCAGACGGGCCTGTTTCGGGTGTGCACCGACCCCAGTTGGCCCCCTTTCGAATTTGTGAACCCGGAGACGGGGCGCATCGAGGGGTTCGATGCCGACCTGGCGCGGCTGCTGGCGCAGCGGATGTCGCCCGACGTCCGCGCCGAGATCGTCCCCGTGGGGTTCGATAGCCTGTACGATGCGCTTCTGGCCGATCGGTGCGACGCCCTGATTTCGGCGCTGCCCTACGAACCGATGCGGACCGAGGATGTGGTCTTTTCGGTGGCCTATTTCAATGCCGGGTTGGTGATCGTCGTCGCTCAGGAGACAAGGGGAATCGAACATCTCCAGGATCTAAAGGGGCGGGTCGTAGGGGTGGAATGGGGGTTTGTGCCCGAAGGTGACAGACGCCAACAGAGTTTTTTGCGCGACCTGGGCGCCCGCCGGTACGATACGGCGGAGGATGTGCTCCGGGCTCTGGAGGTAGGCGAGGTGGAAGCCGCCATCGTCGACCGCTTGACGGCGCTGACCCAGGTAGGCCAGTGCCAGGATCTAACGATCGTGGGCGAACCGCTCACCGACATCAATTACGTCATTCCGGTTCGCCCCGAAAACTACCGGCTATTGAGTGCCATCAATGAAGGATTGCTCAAGATGCGGAAAGATGGGACGCTAGAGACGCTGCAAGAGCGCTGGTTCTAATCCAGGGCACGACATGGACGCACTAAAAAAGGGGCGGATGATCTCCGCCCCTTTTTGTTCGATGGATTGGCTCTTACTTTTTTACCTTGCGGAAGGTAAGGAAAAAGTTGGTATGGATGGTAAAGTCTGGCTGATCGGCTGTGCCGAGACCCATTCCTACGACCCGGTCACTGGGGAGGCCGGGCACGCTCACGGCATAGGAGCCCAGGCAGTTGTACATCGGAAAGTTGGTGGCATACACGGGGGGCGGCTTGTCCTCGGTAAAGACATTCAAGCTGCCACCACTCCAGAGGATTTCCACCGGCTGGCCCACGACACGGCCTCCATTTTCGTCAAGAACTTCGACATAGATCGTGTGATCGCCGCCAGCTTCTTTCTCGTTTTCCCACCGGGCTTCGATCAGCCGCCAGTAGTATTGGCCGGGATTGACGTTCGCCGGCTCCAGGGTCACACCCAGGGAACCCAACCTGGGGTCCATGTCGCACGGCAACTGCTCGCGGGCCACGGGAGCTTCCGTGGGTTGGGCCACAGGCGGCGCGGCAGCAGCGGCAGCCCTGACCACCGGCTCCTCGGTCGGCGGGATGGGTGTGTCCGTGGGTGGAGGCGGGGCCGGCGTATCGGTCACCGGGGGCGCCGTGGCCGTCACGATAACCACCCAGGGTGTTTGAGTAGGCAGCGGTGGCGTCTCAGTGGGTGGCAGCGGCGTCTCTGTCGGCGGCAAGGGGGTATCCGTCGGTGCAAAAACTGTCTGATACACGATCACCGGCGCCGGGGTCGGCTGGGTCGTCGCCGTCACCGGGGGCGTGGCCGTCTGCACAAAGGCGATGGCGCCCTGGAGGTTGGTGACATCTTCGGCTGCCAGCGTCGAGATCACGACCATCGGGGCGGCAATGCACAACAGCCAGGCGAGACCCATACTGATGACAATCAAGCGGATCTTGGCGCCACGGCTCAACGCACCAAACCAGAGGGCCAAACCCTGGAACGATTCGCGGAGGCTGGTCCGTGCCTTCCGCTCGGGTTCGCGGCGAGGCGCTGCAGCAGGCCGAGGTTGCGCTCGGGCCACGGTTCGCGGCTGAGTAGTTATCTGTCTTTTGGGCGCAACGCCTGGTGCCCTGGATGGTTCTGCCACAGGCCGGGCCTGAGGCTTGCTTTTTACAGGCGTTGCCGCAGTCTGTTTCAGGAATCGCTCATCGGTGTTGCGCAGCCGCTCGCTCAACAACCGGCCCAGCGCCAGAGCCAGGCTGGGATAGCTCGTCACCAGGTCATCAAAATCAGCGTGAGACAGGGTCCACAAGTCGATATTGGTGAGGGCTACCACAGAAGCTGAGCGGGGATTGCCGGTCAGCAGGGCCATCTCGCCAAAGAGGTCGCCTGCGACCAGCTCGTTCAGATGTCGAGCGTTGGCGCCTTTTCCCTGAACGATCTCGACGCGGCCCGACTCGATAAAGAACATCTCCTCGCCGGGCTCGCCCTCGCGCAGGATAAAATCCCCTTGCCTGTACCGAACGGGTTTCAGGCGACGCCCTACGTCGTCCAACTGGGAGGCCGACAGGCTGCCCAACAGTTTCAAGCCACGGAGGTGATTCTCGGTGAATCGCCGGTCCATGTCGGCCAGTCGCTGGCTGAGCACCTTGCTGAGGGCAATGCTGATGGAAGGGTAGCGGTTAACCAGGTCGTCGAAATCGGCTCGGTAGAGGACCCACAGGTTGGTGTGGGCGGCCGCGCGAGCGGCGGAGGAGCGGGGAGTACCGGTCAACAAGGCCGTCTCGCCAAAGAACTCGCTTTCTCCCAGGCGTGCCAGAACCGTGCGGTCGGTCTCGGCGTTGGGCACAATCTCGACGGCGCCGCTATCGATGATGTACAACGCATCGGCGGGCGAGCCCTTGGCAAAGATCAACTCGCCGGCAGGCACGTGGCGCAGCAACATCCGGCCGGCCACCGCCCAGCGCACCTCTTCCGACAACCCGGAAAACAGGGGCATATCCAGCAGTCGTTCCACAGCCCGGTTCATATCCTCGCCCACGAGGGGCTCGCGGATAGCCTGGCTGAGGGCCGTTCGGATCTGCGGGCGCTCGGTGGTCAACGACTCGAATTCTGCCACAGGAAGCGCCCAGAGCATGGTGTCGGTGGCTGCTTGCGCGGCGTGATGATGGGGCTTGCCGGTCAGCAGGGCCATCTCGCCAAAGGTTTCGCCGGGCCCGAGGATCGAAAAATCCCCGCCCTCTTCAGAACTTTGCAGGTACACCTGCCCCGTTTCCACGATAAACAGCGCCTCAGGCGACTGCCCAGCCTTGAGGATCGATTCTCCCTGCTTCTTTTCCATGGGGGCCAATCGGCGGGCCACTGCAGCGAGAGAATCCGGCCCGGCGTCTGCCAGGAACGGGACTTGGGCCAGCCGATGCTCGATCAGGTATCGGTCAAAGAGGGCCAGGCGACTGCCAAAGGCTGCGGTGAGCTTGAGGCCCATCCCGGGATCAGCCGCCAGCAGTTCGATGAGGTCTTCTTTGGCCAGCACCCAAAGCTCGGCATCGCTGGCAATTTCGGCACCAATGGAACGCGGTCGATCCAAAAAGAGGTCGGTCTCGCCAACCAGACTTCCGGCTCCCTGACTAGCCAGAGCCGTTCCGCCATTGGCAAGCAGTCGAACCCATCCGGATTTTACCAGATAGAGGGCCGAACTGTCGTCCCCTTTTTGGAACAACACCTCGCTGCTGCGGCGATGCTCCAGGTGCATCCGTTGGGAAACGAGTTCCTGTTCTTCCTGCGAGAGCGCAGAGAAAAACGGGGCGTTTCCGACGTAATGCAGTTTCACTTTGTTCTATAACCTCCTCGCGGGCACAATTTCCATTATACCAGACATTGCGGTCCTGTCAAATCGTATCGAACAAGAACCTTTTGGGCGGCTAATCGTTCCAACCCATTCTCGCAGCATTCCCAACCTATCAACTCGTTCTGGATGTTCTGCAAGGTTGAACGTCCCGGCTTTCCTGAAGAGCGCCGCCACCACCTTCCTCCAGAGATCGGATGGCCCCTCACGGTTGGCGTTGAAACACCACGCGCCAATCCAGGGCCAGGGTATCCGTAGGACAGGTGTTGGGCGGCAACACCGACGTCAGCTTTTCGGCGGTGTCGCCGGGGAAGGTCGCCAACGAGACGGCGTACTCGATATCCGGGCTCATCTCAAAGTCGGCATAGCCTGCGCCGATCTCGGGTCGCAGGCCGGTAAAGAACCGATCCTGGCCCGCCGGCCAAAAGACGACGATCTCCACGCCGGGCATCGGATGGCCCTGGTCGTCCTGAACCCAGACGATGATCTGCCCGCTTTGACCCGGCGCAGCGCACAGGGCGGTCTGTTCTACGATCTCAAAGCGCGGCATGGGCGTGGGCGGCACAAAGGGGGTCGGTGAAGGGATGGGTTGGGAAGTGACTGTCTCTACCACAACAGGAGAGGCCGCGATCTGCAGAGTCGAGGTGGGTAGGGAGCCAAAGACCAACAGGACGCCGCCGCTGGCGCCCAGGTCGCTGGCCAGTTGGGCCAGGGGGCGCACCTCTTCGGGTCGCCCTCCGCTATCCAAATACTGCTCGATGAGGCGGGCCAGGGTCGGGCCGTCGGCCGGAATCCCCAGGGCTTGCAGCCTCGCTTCAGTCTGCGTCCCATCCTGTTGGCAGCCATACAGGTCGCCGATGAGGGTCAGGTATCGCAATTTGTCCTCGGCGTGCAGGGCATCCGGCGACGTTCGGTAGCTATCGAGCGGGTCGACCATCCAGGCATAGTACAGACCGCCGGCCACGCCGGCGGCCAGCATCGCCAGGGCGAGGACGCCCAAGGTTGCCGGTTTCATGGCCTTTGGTTACCCGCTGCGCCGAAAGACAACCCGCCACGAATAGTGTCCGGGCCCCAAGCACTTGCCTTCGTTCATGAGCTGCTCGCAGCGTTCCTTGGTGGCTCCGGCTTCGCAGCATTCGCAGTAGCCGGCGGCATACAGATCGTCGATGGACGGCGCGTCCCAACAGGCCATCGACCGGGTGTTGGGGCTTTCGCAAGGTCCGCCTTCACCGGTGGTGATGCACAACATCCCACCGCCGTGACCGTAATAGTCGAACTGAGCCTCACCCGGACCCCAATAGGGATCGTCGCCCTTGTGGCCGGTGACCCGATTATAGCCCGAATAGTGATCGTGGATCCACACGTTGGGGAGCTGGACTCCATTGGCATCAATGACCGTGGCGCGAATCTGCAAGTTCCCACCTTGACAGGTCTGGGCATCCTCTCCCGGTCCGACCAGACGTTGCTCGATGATCGTCCACTTGGCCGCCGGTTGAGGTTTGGGCGTGTTTGTGGGCTGCGGTTTGGGCGGGCTGGTGGGCTGAGGTTTGGGGGTATGGGTCGGCGGCGCAGGCGTCTGGGTTGGCGGAACGGGTGTGTCGGTGGGCGCCGGCGTTTCCGTTGGTTCGGGTTGGGGTGTATCAGTGGGCGGAATGGCCGTCGGCTCCTCGGTAGCCGTGGGGGTTTGGGTAGGCGTCTCGGTCGGCAGCGGCGTCAGGGTGGGCAAAGGGGTGGGCGAAGGCAAGTAGGCGAGCATCTGCGCACTGTTGACGCCGAGGGCTTGTCCGAGAAGCGCCAGGGGCGCCATCTCGGCCGCGTCGCGGCCTTCGGCGGCATAGCGGTCGATCAGCTCGGCAATCCACAGGCTGATATTGGGCGCCTCCAGGGCGTCCAGGCGAGTCTGGGCCTTTTCCAGGTTCCCATCGCAGGCATAGGCCGAGGCCACCAGGGAGATGTATTCTTCTTTGTGCTGCGCGCCGAGATCGACAATGGCTGTGTCTACGTATTTGACCGGGATAACCACCCAGCCCAGCACAAGCCCGATACCCAGGCCAAGGATCAGGCTCAGTGCGATGACCAGGATGGCCACCCACCCCCTCCGACTTGTCTGTTGGCTCATGTTTGTGTGATATCCCCCAGAATCAAACTCAGCCGCACGTGAGGCGCGGCTGGCTCGGATGGTTTCCAGAGCTTTGCCCGCGTTCGTTCTTGGCGCAAGAGGGCAAACCCTGGTATAATATGCAAGGTGCCGGAGGTGGGAATCGAACCCACAAGAGGTCGCCCTCACGCGAGTTTGAGTCGCGCGCGTCTGCCTGTTCCGCCACTCCGGCGCGGGTACAAGTATAGAAGAGAAATCCAGATTAGTCAAATTTCGAGAGCCGTTTGCTACACACCGATGAAACACCGAGCAGAGAGAAACCTATCATGCACAGGATGACGTGGGGCGCGAGACGGATGCGCGTTCAGCGGAGCTAACGGATGGACGAAGCAGCAGCCATCGCGTCGGCCCGAAAGGGAGACGCTCGCGCCTTTAACCAATTGGTCCCGCTCTATCAGAGCATGGCCTACAACCTGGCCTATCGCATTTTGGGCGATTCGGACGCAGCCGCCGACGCGACCCAAGATGCCTTTGTGTCGGCCTACAAGGCGATGCGCAAGTTCCGCGGCGGCTCGTTCAAGGCCTGGATTCTGCGCATTGTCACCAATGCCTGCTACGACCAACTCCGAGTCAAAAAACGCCGGCCCACCGAGTCGCTCGACGATCTGGAGATCGATGCCGATTATGTGGGCTATTTGCGCGACGAGGCCGAGCTACCCGACGAGGCCTACGAACGCCGCGAGCTGAACCAGGCCATCCAATCAGGGATCCTCTCCCTGCCGATGGACCAACGGACGGTCCTTGTCCTTTCCGATATGCAGGGTCTGAGTTACCAGGAGATCGCCGAGGCCACGGGGCTGTCGCTGGGCACCGTGAAATCCCGCTTGAGCCGGGGCCGGGCCAAATTGCGGGACTATTTGGTGGAGAATCAGGGGGAACTTTTACCGGCTCGCTATCGTCTTATGGATAACCCCGGGTCATAAGAAATACGATCCGCTGGGAGTCACAATACATGGCTTGGTCAAAGAATACAGAAAACGCAGAACATACATACGTGGCAGAGCGACTCTGCGCCTATCTGGATGGAGAACTCACGGCCCAGGAAAAGGCGGCCGTCGAGCGCCACCTGCCCGAGTGCCCCCACTGCCAGTGGGAATTGCAGACTTTGCGGCAAACGGTCCAGTGGATGCAGGAAATGCCCGCTGTGCCGCTGCCGTGCTCTTTTGCCATCCCGGTGCCCGCCCGACAAAAGCCCCGGTGGAGTTGGACGGTGCCGGTGATGCAAAGGGCAACCGCCCTGGTGGCAGCGATGCTCTTGCTGGTGGTGGCAGGCGATTTCCTGCTTACAGGCGGACTGTGGAGTGCTTCAGCGCCCGCCGCGCTGCCGGTCGCATCGACGTCGGACGCGGCCATGCAAGAGGCGGCCCTCGATGTGCAGCCCACCGAAGAGATGGTGGCCTTTATGGTGGCGCCAAGCGAAGAAACGGCGGCTGAACCAGAGGCAGCGGTAGAGGCCGAGAGCCTGATGGTGGACGAGACGGCAGTGGTGGAGGAGCAAGTGGTCGAGGCGCCCAATGCCAAGGTGGGCGGCGAGGCCCTTCCCCGGGCGGCGGCTGAGGAACAAACGCAGACGCCCCCTCCCGAGTTCGGGACCATGAGCGCCGCCGAGGTTTTTACCCCCACGGAGGGATTGGGCAGCGGCCTGGAGCCAGGAGTAGCCGAGGCGCCGATGGCCGAGGCGGAGGTCTCGAGTGACACCATCGCAGCTCCAGCCATGGCAGTCGAGGAGGTCGCGTCCGAAGCCGCCCCAGAACCCCTCCCCACCGGCCCCGCGGCGACACTCGCCACGGCCGAACCCGAGCCGACCCCTCAGGCGCTTGCGGCGGCGCCCGAAAAAGAAGAGGCCGTGCCTGCTGAGGGCGAAGCGGAACCGGTGGAGCGCGCCGCTTTGGAGCAACGGCCCCTTGGCTTCTGGCTCGATGCCGCCAAGGTGGGCTTGAGTATCTTTTTGGTCCTGCTGCTGGCGAGCACACTGATTTTGACGAGCCTTCGACGCCGCACCCAGTGATGCGCCTGCGGTGAGATCCCAAGAGCCGGTCCTGGTGACCGGCTCTTTTTGCGTCAGGGGCTGATGGGGGTTGTGTAGAGCCTGCTCTAGGCAGCAGTTGTGGGCAGTGGCCGGTCGCGCCGGATCAGGTCTTCCAGGCTCTCGCGGACCTGGATCGGGTGAGCACTGCCCCCTTCCAACCAGAGCACGGCAGGCCGCCGTGCGCCGTCATAGTTGCTGGACATGCTCAACTGGTAGGCCCCGCTGACGGGAACGGCCACCAGCTCGCCGGCATTGATGTCGGGCAGGGCCAAGCCCTCGATCAACACGTCGCCGCTCTCGCAATAGGGGCCGGCCAGCCAAGCCGGTCCCAGGGGCGGCCGCAGGGGATTACGCACCGGCAGGGCCGAATAGCGCGCGCCATAGAGGGCAGGACGGGGGTTGTCGGCCAGGCCGCCATCGATCAGCAGCCAGCGCCGGCCGGCCGAATGCTTGACGGCGCCCACCCGATACAGAGCCACACCGGCCCGGGCGATCAGGCTGCGGCCCGGCTCCAGGCGGAGGTGGGGCAAGGTCAGGCCGCGCAACTGACAACCCGTCCGCACTTGCCGGGCAATGGCCTGCACATAGACCTCGATGGGTGGATGGGGGAGGTCATTCTCGTGATAGGCGACGGCCCAGCCGCCACCGGGCGATAGGGTCCAGATAGGTCCCAAACCGAGGGCCTGGGCCAGATCCAGCGTCCGGGCCAGGGCAGCGCCCAGGGGCGCCGGATCGCGAAACTTGGAGCCCTGATGAAAGTGCAACCCGGTGAGGGGCAATCCCGCCCTACGGCAGAGGGCTGCTGCTTGCCGCAGTTCCTCCTCTTCTAACCCGAACTTGCTGTCCTGCTGACCGGTCTGGGTATAGGCGTGGGTATCGACGGCCAGGCCGGGCCGAAAGCGCAGCCAGAGTTCGGGAAAGGGACGCTGGTGTTGGCGCCAGAGATCGGCCAGCCGTTCCAATTCGGTGAGGTTATCGACGACGAGGGTGCCGGCATGGGCCACGGCGGCCGCCAGGTCCTGGGCGCTCTTGTTTACGCCGTGGACCAGGATCTGCGCCCGGGGCACCCCGGCAGCCCGGGCGATGGCCAGCTCTCCCTCGCCCGTGCAATCGACCCACAGACCGCTCCGGGCAGCCCATTGGGCGATGGCGGTGCAGAGAAAGGCCTTGCCCGCGTAGGTGATCCCCGCGTCGCCCGGATAGAATTCAGCCAACGCCTGAAGATAGGTTCCCAGGGCGGCATCCAGGGTAGCGGCATCGTACAGATACAGCGGAGTGCCGAACCGGTCGGCCAGCACATGCAGGTCGCACGCGGCGATGGTCAGCGCTTCGCCAGCGGGGGTGGCTGCAAGGGCCGTCGTCTCGGGGAACAGGGCCAATCGCCGGTTCATGCGACAGATCTCCTATCGAGTCGGCGACGGTTGCTCAGGAGGGAACCGGCAAGAGGCCTGGCACCCCTTGCTGCAAGCGCTGCTCTGGCAGCGCCTGCCACCTGGGCTCGTCGTCGAACTGCACCTCGTTCAGATGTTTGTACAGTCCATTCTGGGCCATCAGCGCCTCGTGACTCCCCCGCTCGACGATCCGGCTGTTCTCGAGAACGACGATCAGGTCGGCGTCGCGGATGGTCGACAGGCGATGGGCGATGATCAGCGTGGTCCGCCCGACCATGAGCCGTTCCAACGCCTGTTGGATCAGCATTTCCGTCTCGGTGTCCACCGAGGAGGTGGCCTCGTCCAAGATCAAGATCGGGGCATCTTTGAGCACGGCGCGGGCGATGGCCAGGCGCTGCCGCTGCCCGCCCGACAGTTTGACGCCGCGCTCGCCGATCAGGGTATCGTAGCCGTCAGGCAGATCGACGATGAACTGGTGGGCGTTGGCAATCTGAGCGGCTTCTATCATCTCCGACTCGGTCGCGCCGGGCCGCCCGAACAGGATGTTTTCGCGCACGGTGCCGTGAAAGAGAAACACATCCTGCAGCACGATGCTGATCTGCCGTCGCAGGCTGGCCAGGGTCAGGTCGCGGATGTCGTGGCCGTCGAGGGTGATGGCGCCCTCCGCCACGTCGTAAAAGCGGGGGATGAGCATGGACATCGTCGTCTTGCCCACCCCGGTGGGACCCACCAGGGCGACGACGGTGCCCGGTGCGATCTCGAGATCGATCTGGTCCAGGACGTTGTCCCCCCGGGTGTAGCGAAAGCTCACGTCGCGAAACGCCAGGGCCCCTTGGGCTCGGCCGGGAAATTCGACGGCGCCGGGTCGTTCGGCCACGTCGGGCTGCTCTTCCAGGAGTTCGGCCACCCGCTCGGCTCCCGCCAGGGCCTGTTGGACGTTTTCCCACACACTGCTCAAGGCTCGCACCGGTTGGTAGAGCATTTCCAGATAGAGAAAATAGGCGACCAGGTCCTCAATGGGGAGGGTCCTATTCAGGACCAGCTTGCCGCCAAAGTAGATCAGAATGATGGTGCCCAGGGCCGAGGCAAATTCCACAAAGGGGTGAAAGGTCGCCATCAGGCGCAGCGCATGCAGCATCGAATCGCGGTAGCGGGAGATATGATTCCAGATGTGAGAGGCCTCGGCCTCCTCCCGGGTAAAGGCCTTGATCTCGCGAATGCCCGACAGGTTGTCGTTGAGGGCCGCATTCAACTCGCCCAACTCGGCTTGGCGCACCCGAAAGGCCGGCCGCACGTACTTGGTAAAGCCCTGCATGGCCAACACGATCAGCGGGATCGGGATCAGGCTCAGCATGGCGAGCTGCCAGCTCATGCTGGACAGCACGGCCATCACGCCAATCAGCATCAGGACGTTCACCATCAGATCGGGAATGGCATGGGCGATCAACTGCTCCAGCAGATCCGAGTCGTTGATCATCCGCGACATGAGCTGGCCCGTCTGCCGATCTTCGTAAAAGCGGAGGGACAGGCGCTGCAAATGCCGGTACACCTCAGCCCGGACGTCGGCCACGACGTTCCAGCCAGCGACATGGGCCATGTAGCTGCGGAAGAACTGGAGAAATCCGCGGGCGATATACAAACCCAGAGCCACCAGGGCCAACCGGGTGACGGTGGTCATGGCCTCGGCAGTGGCTTCTGGGTCGGTGACGGTCGCCACCATGGTCTTGACCAGCCACGGGGCGACCAACTGCACTC
>CAYVLO010000018.1:0-17393 GCA_964452125.1 uncultured Anaerolineaceae bacterium
CTGAGTGAGATCAGGGCCTGGTCCGAGCGGTTGTCACCGTCGGCGATCTGTGCTACAATCCCAGGCAAGGTCCGGGCCAACGAAGTTCGAGGGGCGATTGAGGGTATGGCATGAGTGCTACGCGGGTCCGAATGGGATTGGGAATTGTGTTGCTGGGCGTCCTGATGCTCGGCCTAACGCCCTACCCTCGTGACTTTGTGGAGGCCGTCCGCCGGGCAGAGACCCACCGCAGCGCCCTCGAGTATGGCGTAGCGTTAGAGTCCTACCGCCTGGCCGCGCACATCGATCCCCGTACGCCGTTACCCTGCCAGCGCCAGGGGGAGATCCTCTTGCAACAGCACCGCTGGGCCGAGGCCGAGGTGGCCTTTGCCGAAGCCAGCCGCCGCCAGGGCGGCCTGGAGGCCCTGCTGGGCCGGGGTGAGAGCCAGGCCGGTCGGGGCGATTGGGCGGCTGCCATCCACACCTGGCTGGGGGCCCTTGCCCTTTCGCCGAAAGAGCCCAGGGTTTACCTGGCGCTGGGACGGGCCGCCATCGCCCAGGGCAGATTCGACGAGGCGCAACAGAGGCTGGAACGAACCCTCTCGCTTCAGCCTTTGCCCGAAACCACTCGGGAGGCTCATGCCCTCCTGGGACGGTTACTCCTGACCGACGACCCGGCAGCGGCAGCCGTCCACCTGGAAAGGGCCGGCGACCTGGATCTGTTGGCCGTGCTGGAGGCTGTCCAGGCCCAGACCTCTCCCGGATCAAAGGCGTTGCTGGCAGGTGTGGCCCTGCTTCAGCGTCGCGAGCTGCCGCTGGCCTGCCACTATCTAGAACAGGCGACAGTCGCCACCCCGGCCGACGCCCGACCTCGCGCCTATCTGGCCTACACCTTGGATCAACTGGGGGAGACGGTGGCGGCTCGAGACCTGTTGGAACAGGCCCTACAGATCGATGTCGGCGAAGCGATGGCCTATTATTTCTTGGGTCTTCACGAGCGCGACGTGGGTCGCCTGAAAAAGGCGCAGGAGGCCTTTGAGCAGGCGCTACGCCTGGATCCCGAGAACGCTGCCTTTCATGTGGAAATGGCCGAGACCTTTTTGCTGTTGGGGGACTATGACCATGCCGAAGAGTGGTACCAGGCCGCCGCCGACCTTGAAGGCGATAACGTCGACTTGAATCTGCTGCTCACCCGTTTCTATCTGGATCGCCTGTACCGGGTGATGGATGGGGGCCTGCCCGCCGCCCAGTCAACGGTAGCCCTGGCGCCGGAAAATGCCCAGGCCCACGATCTGCTGGGGTGGGCCTATTACTTGACGGGCCGTCCCCTGGAGGCTCAGCAGTCGCTGGCTACTGCTCTGTCCCTCGATCCGCACCTGGTCAGCGCCCACTACCACCTGGGCAGCGTGTACGCGACCACCGGCCCACAGGCCCTGGCCCGCCAGCACTTGCAGCGCGCCGCCGACCTGGACACCGAAGGCTACTACCGCCGCCGCGCCCTGGCCATCCTCGCGGATCTGGAATAGGCGCAGACTCTCAGGGACCTAACTCCAGATCCACCTTGACCGCATCCCCACCGCTGGAAACTGGCAGCCGCTGCCCCGATTCCAATCGGTAGAGGCCGATGTGCAATTGGGTGCTGCTCACTGGCAGGCCATCCGGTAAGGGCAGCAGGCGCCGGTCCACAATCACCTCGCCGCTGTCGCAGACCGAGAGGGGATAGGCGCCCTCTTGAGGCCACCCGTCCTGCTGGGACACCACCTTGCCCCCGGCGTCCACCAGATGGACGAACACCGAATAATCGACGGCTGGGGGGCGCAGGCATCGCCAGGTAAGCGTCACCTGTAACGCCTCGCCCTCCAGCGCAGCATCGTAGCCCAGCAGAGCGAGTTCATCGCCAAACTGGGCCTCCAGGGGCCGCCCAACCTCCCCCGGCTCGGTGGGCACCTGCCACTTGACGGCCACGTGCCCGGCCCGGATCGCCTCGCCCAACGGTTCCAGCCCGCCGCCGGCGTCCAGGGCGTACATACCCACCCAGAGATCGTAGATGCCCTCGGGTGTGTCCGCGGGAAGGGTCAGCCGGTGGTCGTCGCGTAGACGCTCCCCGGGGCGCCACAGGGTCGTCGGATAGAACACGCCGCCCGGTTGCCGGTCGCTCTTGGCGATGGCCTGGCCTTGCCCATCCACCAGATGCACAAAGGTGTGGTAGGGCTGGGTCAGGGGCCGGAGTGCCTCCCAATACAGGCTGATCGGGAACTCGTCGCCAGGACGAGGGCCGGGCGACGAACGATCATAGCCCCGTAGGACGACCGCATTGGCCAGGGGTTTTTCCACCTCGTGGACGGGCTCGCCCACCACAGCCGGTCCCCTCACGCGCCACAGCCCATCGGCCGGTTCCACCTGAACCTTGACCTCCACCCCCGGCATCTCCTTGATCAGATAGGTGGGCCGCCCCGTGCTCAGGGCCAGGTCCAGCACGTCGCCCAGTTCGGCGATCTCTTCCGTGATGAGGGGGAACAAGCCCAACAGGTCGGGTCGCACGCCCTCGACGTATTGAAAATACCACATGGGCATGATGTTGTTCCGGTCATTGGTCACCAGGATGGCGCCCTGGGGCAACGGTTGGGCCAGGATCGATTCCCAGCGGGCGCGGGCCTGGGTATTCTGGCTCTGGTCCAGGTCGGCATAGTTCGCCGCTGCCAACCCGACCGGCAGCGCAAAGAAGGGGATCACCACCAGTAGACTGATCAGGCGGCGCTGCGGCGCCCACCGGGCCAGGGCGCCCACACCGGCGGCGATCCACAAAGCGACGATCAGGTAAGAGGGAATGAACAGGACATAGATATCGCCGATGGTGTACACCAGATTAAAGGCCACAATGGCCCCATAGGTCACCCCCGTCAGAGCCAGCAGCGCCCAACGCCGGCTCAGCGCCAACCCAAGCAGGCCCACCCCGGCCAACAGCACGCCAGGCCAACCGACCTCGGCCTGCAAAAAGCCCCACGCCATCTGCAGGCGCGCACCCAGGTCGACCGAAAAATCCAGATAGCCACCAAAGGGTCCGCCGGCGATGAATCGGAACAGATTGGTCAGGCTGTTCTCGTACAGAACCAGCTCGCGATCGGCGGTCAAGGCCTGCTGGAGATAGGGCGTGTGGGGCGCCCGCCAGGGGATATAGCCATAGAGCAAAAGGGGCAGGGCAGCCCACAGCGCCGCTGGGAGCAGCATCCTCTTCCATTCGCGGAAGGTGGTGCGGTCTACCAGCCAGACATAGGCCCCGATCCCCGGCGCCAGCAGCAGGGTGGTGGCATGGTGGGCCAATCCCAATCCAAAGCAAAACGCCGCCCCCAACAAAAAGCGGCGCGCCGTGGGATCCTCGGTTCCGCCGGACAGCCGCCGCTGGCCTTTGGAGTGCGGCAGCTTGCTGCCGCCTCGTAGGGCTGCCATGTCCTCGTCCCTACAGGACATCCGGCGCTCGCCCCAGGCCAGCACCAGAGTCAGGGTCAGAACCACCAGAAGGATGTGCAGTCCATAGACTTCGGCCATCACGGCTTGGGACCAGAGGGTGGGCGTCACCGCCAGGATCGCGGCTGCCAACGCTGCCAGCAAGCGGCGCACCGCTGGGGCCAGCGTGGGATAGGCCTGGCGCAGCAAAAGGCCGGCTGCCACCGTCGCCCCGCCCACGGCCAAGGCGCCGCAAAAGGCCGAAAACAGGTTCATGCGATAGGCCACGTCGCCCACCGGGAGCAGGTGGGACCAGGCCCAACCCAGCAGCGTGTACAGGGGATAGCCCGTGGGATGGGCCACGCCCAGCAGATAGGGCACAAACTGAAATTCGCCGCCGTCCCCGGCCAGAACCGTCGGCGCCAGTGTTCGGGCATAGAGGGCAAAGGCGCCTGCAGCCAGAAGAAGGGCCAGCGCCCCATCCACGAGCCAGGCCCGATCCCTCTCGCTCATGGACCCACGGATTCCCACAGAACCCAATCGACGGCGATAGACAAGGTGCGGCGGTCGGGGGCCACTCGCAACCAGCCGTCGCCGGGTTCGGCTCCGCCTGATTCCAGGGCCGTGGCCCGGCTTGCCCCCTTGACGCCGATGACGGCATGTTTCCAGCCGGTCTGGCCTCGGGGGTCCAGACCAGCGCCGACGGTGTGAAGGGCCGCTACGGCGTGGTCGGTCAACCGTGCGGCGCCGTCGCCCTGCATGGCCACCACCACGATCCGACCTTGGGGCACGGCGGCGATGTAATCAGCCAGCGCCCGGGCGTTGTCCTCGCTGCCATCGGGGGCGGTGTCAAACCCGCGCGCATCCAACAGTTTGCCGCTCTTGGCATCGACTACGGCGACGTTGTAGCCTGGATGGTGAAGGGAGCCATCGACGACATCCTCCCCCTCGCCCAGGGTGATATAGGCGAACCCCTCGGGCCCGCCGCTGCTGACCTCGATGGTTACCGGCGCCTGAACCCCGGTGCTGCCCACACGGGCGTTGTCGGGCAGCACGTCGGCGGGCGCGTCGAGCCGGGCCACGTGAAAGCGCACATCGTTCAGCCCCTGCCGTAACAGCTCAGCCGGCACGTCCCAGGCATACTCGTTCCAGCCCGACGTCAAGGTGACCGGATCCAGCATCTCGCCGTTGATCTCGGGAGCCACTGTCTGCGGGGTAGCGCCCTCGAACTCGAAGGGCAGCGTTCGAATGGTCAGTCGGTGGGCCTGCGGGCCGAGGGTGGGCGCAAAGACCCGGGCGCCCTGCGCTTGGGCCCAGTTGGCGCTCACGCCCTGGATCGCTTCGGCCTCGGCCCAGCCTTCGCCCTGAGCCATCCAGGTCCTGGCCTCGGCGGCGCCCATATCGATTTCAAACGATGGCAAGAGGGTTGGTTGGTTCACCCGATAGAGAAGCCAATCGTCCTGGTCATAGATCTTGACGACGGGCAAGACCTCTTCAATGTAAGCCACTGCCTCGGCGCGGGTATCGACGTAGGGAGGGCGGCCCGGTACGCCGGGCGCCACCACCACGTAGCGGATGTCGTAAAAGCTCACGAACTCGTCGGCCGTGGCCCGGTCTTCGGCCCTGCGCTCGGCATCCACCGGGTCATAAGCCTGGATCGCGATCAGCGATTCCACGATGGGGATGTGGCGGAAATAGTCGAACTTGAAGGGCGGGTTGCGCGAGATGTTCCCCGACAGAAGGCGCTTCTGATGGTAGGTCTGATAGTATTGGGTCTGGGTGCTCTCGCTGCCCTGGATGCCAAAGCTGTTGCGCCAGCCCATGGGCAGTTGTAGAATGGCAAAATCGCCCGGTTCGGCGGCCACCTGCTCGTACACCGGGGGAATGCGGGCATCAGTCAGAGGCAGCGGCACCGACCAATGCTCAAAGAGGATCAGCCCGGCCAACAGCGCGGCGCCCCCCACCCTCAGCACCTCCGAGCCCCGGAGCTTTTTGAGTAACCAGTAGGCGCCAAAGGCCGCCAGTACGGCCAGGGCCAGCATGAGGACGACGCTGAACCGGTTGGGTACCCGGTTGGCCTTGACGATGGGTAGATAGTGCAGCAGGATAAAGGGCAGCGGCACGTTCACCGCCAACCCATCCAGATCAAAGAGGGAACGCCCGTTGATCTGCAGCACCGGGCCCAGGCTAAACAGGCAAAAGACGACAAAGGAGGTGATCCAGGCCGCCAGGCGCCGTCCGTAGCGCACAGCCCCCAAGGTAGCCAGCGCCAACCCGGCCCAGCCCAGGAAGACGGTGTTGATATCCCGGAAGCGGGAGGTGCTCTCTTGCACCTGGCGCATGGTGGACACCCAGTCGCCGCCCCAGGGGTGCAGGGCCGTGGGTGTGACCAGGCCCACCAGGTCGACCGACAGCTTTTCGGCGTCGCCCCAGCCCGTCAGCTCGTAGCCGCCCAACATCTCGCGCAGGATGGGCACCAGCAACGGCAGGTAGAGCAGCCCGGCCACCAGGGCCAGCACCGCCAACCGCTTGAGCAAGGCCGGCCAGCCACCCGCTACCTCCTGCCTGCCCCGTTTACCCAGGGCAAAGACCAAAAGGATGACCGAGAGCATGGCCAAAAAGACGCCAAAGATCATCTCGCTGAGCATGGCCAGGACCAGCATGACGCCGGCCACCACGGCGTTCCACAGCTTGGGCTCGCGAAGGGTGCGGATGAGAAACAGGGTATAGAGGGGGATCCAGGCTGTGCTCCACATGTCATAATGGCCGATGGCCGCATAGACCATGCGGTAGGAGCCAAAGCCGTACACCAGCCCCGCCAGGCCGGCCGCCAGCAGCGCACTCTTGGAGCCATCTCGAGCCCCGTCGGCGCTGCGCTTCTCGTCGGCCAGGAGATAGTCGGCCAGCAAAAAGGCGCCATAGGCGCTGAGGACCGTGGCCAGCAGAAAGGTCAGATTGCTGATGGCGGGCAGCGACAAAAAGGGCTGCAAGGGGAGGGAGATCAGGGCGTTGAATAGATTAAAGGTATATAGGACCAGGCTGATGCCCACTGGGTAAAAGATGTGGTCGGTGTACAGGGGATTTTGCCCCAGGTCAAACAAGCTGTACTTTAGCCACCAGGAGTTCCAGATAAAGGTATATTCGTCGTACGCCCAGGTGTCGCTGCCCGGCACATGGGTGCCCAGATGCTGCACCAGAGGCCAGGTGAGAACCACGGCCAACAGGCTATAGAATAGCAAAAATCCGATGTGCGTCCCCAGGGGACGGCGCAGAACTTTCATGAACACTCTCCAGGTTTCGCCGGGCGGTGATCTCAACCGAAACGGCCTTCCGGCGCTCCGTCCTGCTTGACCCCTACCAGGAAACGATGGTGCGCCCAGACGGCCTTGAGTCGCCAGGGGATCGGCGCGCGGTCCAGCCAGGCATAGCGCATCACCCGGTCGTACAGATCCGGTTGCTGGCCCAGGTAGTAGGCCATGGTGCTCCACTGCCAGGAGTCGCCGCTGAACTGCCCTTCCAGCTTTTGGGAGCGGATGCCCAACTGCTTGAGCACCTCGGCGGCAGGCATGACCGTATCGGGCCAGGGGGGCACGTCCAACACCCCCTGGCGCACAATGCGCACGCCCAACCCGGTCAACACGCGGCGCACACGGCCGATGTCGGCCCACTGCTCGTCCACATAGTTGACAAAATCCCGCTCCAACAGGTACTTGCGCAGCAGATAGCCCACCTGCACGCGATTGGGCATGGCGACGAACACGACCTTGCGCGCGGTGCGCACCAGATCGCGCAGCAGGGCTTCGGGGTCGGCCAAATACCAAAGGGCTGCCCAGTTCCACACCAGGTCGAAAGATCGGTCGACAAAGGGCAGGTGCCCCCAATCGGTGTGGTGGACAAAGCGGGCGGGCAGCCCCAGCTCCTCCCAGATGCGAGCGATGGCCTCCAGCCGTTCCTCGTGGTCGTCAACCAGGGTCACGGCGGCGCCGGCCTGGGCCAGCGCCACACTGTTGATGCCCGAGACCCCGGCCATGCCAAAGACGGGCGCTTCCAGCACCGTGTCGATGTGGTATTCGTCTCGAAGGGCCGTGAGAAAGTCGTTGAGCACCAGGCGCTCGTAGACCAACCCCAACCCTTCGTTATAGTCGGTGAGATAGCGTTTCCAGGTCGGTTCTTGCATTCGCCTCCCCTGCCCACTTGTTGACGCGCCTATTATACCATTTTCTGGGGTCCGGGGCCAACTGGCGCGTTCCGTGCACTCGCTTTGGCCGGGAAACGGTTTGCATTTTCGAGGGGGGTATGCTATACTGGGACGTACACACGGTGGATGTAGCTCAAAGGCAGAGCACCGGTCTGTGGAACCGGTGGTTGCGGGTTCAACCCCCGTCATCCACCCAGTAACCAAAATGCCTGGGGAAGCCTGAGGCCAGGCTTCCCCAGTTGCATTATCAGCAGTTGACAACGGACGGGCCAGATGAGCCTGACCTTTGAATGGGACGAGCTAAAGGCCGAACAGAATCTTTGGAAACACCAGGTCGATTTCAAAGAGGCCAAGACGGTCTTTGGTGACCCCTGCTCGATCACGATCCCAGATCCACAACATTCTGCCACCGAATCCCGCTACATCGACATCGGCTATTCTTCCCGCAGGAGGCTGCTCGTCGTGGTCTATACGGAACGAGGATCGAATATCCGCATCATCAGTTGCCGCCGGGCCACCCAGCGCGAGCGGAGGGTCTATGAAGAATACGAACTCTGAAGGCCAAAACTTGGAGAATGACGATATGCTTCCCGAATACGATTTTGCGGCGGGTGTTCGGGGCAAGCACTATGCTGCTTACCGTGAGGGCCACACGGTCAAGATTCACAAAGCAGACGGAACGACCGACGTACATTATTTCACCCTGGAAGATGGCGCCGTCATGTTGGAGCCGGATGTGCGCCAGTACTTTCCCGATTCTGACGCGGTGAACAAAGCTCTGCGTGCTCTGATTTCGCTTGTGCCAGAAAAACACCAAGTCACAGAGGATAGTTGATAGGGCACCCTGTTTAAATGCACAGCGACCGGCGACAGGGGAGGCGCTGCGGTGGCTGCGGGGCTATCCCCGTCATCCACCTTGGGTATCAGAAACACCAGGTGGGTGACAGCGCCGAGAGGGTCTTCTCGCGAAACAACTTGATAAAGGTGATTCCACACACGACGAGAGATCGACAGTAGGTGATGAGGGCGCCTGACACGCCCATGACCGTCCTGCGCCGCCTGGACGCCGTACTGGAGCCCACAAAGCAGGCCGTGCTCGACAGGAAAAAGTTGCTCGACCAGGCGGACATCACCAACCAGGACGGCCCCCTGCGCGACGCGGCCGGGCAGGCCTTTTACAACATCAGCAAATTCACGCTGCGCGACCTGCGGGCGCGGGCCAGCCAGCAGCAGCTCCGACTTGGAGCGGGTGAGGTCCAAGACCACATTGAGGGCAAGGGATTGGTTGTAGGGCTTTGTCCAACGACGGAGACGCTGGTTGACTTCGTGGCACAGGGCATTCAGACATCTTCGGATGAGGTGCGGGAGCTTGAGATCCATGGTCCACCTTTCTGGTTGGTGAGTGGTGGCCTGGATTATACCATGAAGAGGGACCCCGAGTCCAAAAGCATCAGCGTTTCCTGGCTCGTACATCATAACCCACAAGGGTTACTCGTGCTGATCGGCTGGTATCTTGACGGATGAGTATTTCCGGCCAGGACAGCTCGGGCCAGGGATAACCCTCTGCGTCTGTCCTATCGGATCACGAGAACGGGCCGATCGAGCTGGACGAGGATCTTGTGGGCCAGATCGTCGAGCAGGACGCGCTGCCAGCCCGCGCCGCGGTGGGCGCCAATGACCACCAGGTCATAGTCACCTTCTTGAGCCTCTTTTAGAATCTCGTCTAACACCAGGCCATGGCGCACCTTGGGGCGGACACGAACGCCCGGTCGTGACAGGAGCTGGACGTCGCGCTGGAGCAGCTCACCTTCCGGGGTACGCTCCTGGATGAGATCCTCGGCAGCGGCCCGCAACTGGGTGCCTTTCACACCGGGGGCGGCGCTGATCTGCGACATGATGTGCAGGACGGTAATCTCTTCTTCGCCCTGGAGGAAATCGGCCAGTTGGGCAGTGAATCGGGCGAGAAGCGGAGCGGCGGCCGGCGCGGATGGGGTCGCCCCACCCCTACGGACGAGGTCGCCCAGCGGCCCCTCGGCCCCGCTGTCACACAGCAGGATACGGCAGATCGGTCCAACCTTGCCCTTGGCCACCATGACTGGGCAGGGGGCGTGCTCCACGATGCGGATGGTGGTGGAACCAGAGAGAAACCGAGCGAGAAGGTTGGGATTTTGCCGTTCGCCGACGATGACGAGATCGCAGTGGCTCTCGTGTGCCTCTTGGATGACCTCGAGCGCGGCGTGGCCAATGCGAATCTTGGTCTCGACGCGAGGGATGCCCTCGAGTAGCCTACAGGCGCTCTCCAGGATGCCTTGGGCCCACGACATCTGCGCCTGGTCCTCAATGACCGTCAGAACGATCATGGGATCTTGGGAACCGCGTGCGAGATAAGCACCTAAGCGCAGCAACGCCTGGTCTCGGGATAGGCCACGGGTAGCAAGGAGGATACGCATGGGGTTTTACCTCCGCTAGATAAGCATCAGGATGATAGGTACTAGGAAGATGGTCAGTATGAACAGAGCCAGGTTGCGGTTCGTGGCCGTCGTCCATTCGACAAGGGCAAGGACGCCGCGCTGGAACCACCCATAGAAAAGAACCAAGATAAGTACAGAAATCGTTGTGACGCTCAGCATCTCGGCCAAGACGATGGTCAGAGCCGATGGGTTCTGCAGAAGAACCGCGGCCAGAAGCGTGTCGATGAAGGTAGTGATGTTGGCCCCCATGATATAGGGGATGATGTTCTCGCGCCGGACAAAGCCCCGGGCGCTCAAAGGCACGAGGATACTGAGCGAGACACTCACCGACATCGATATGAGGGTGATCAACCCGCCCAGGCTGAACATGACCCAGGGGCGGTAGACCAGACGCGACATCCAGCCCACCTGGCTCTCCTTCAGAGTCATCTGCGGCAAACAGCGGTCAAAAAGGTTGAAACTGAGCATGATGAGACCGAGGCCCACGACGAAAACCGCCCAGGTGGGCAACAGACTGTTTGCGACCTGGGCCAAGGGCTGGACGGCGAGTTCGGTGATGCCGCTGATCAAGGCGCCAGAGCCGAATTGCACCGAATCGAGAACGCCCCACCGCAGGAGCCACGACCCCAGAAAGAAGGCTGGCGTGTAGGTAATCGCGGTGACACACAGCGAGAGCAGACCCATGCTTAGGCTTGTCGCCCGGTTCCGGCCGCGCAGCACGTAGAGGAAGCCGATGAAAAGGACGATGAAACTGGCTCCCATACGGCTGCCGTTGATCATTGCAAAAGCACCCAGCTTGTCGAGCACCCCCGCGTCGAAGAAGGTCAGTGCGGCTGCCGCAACCGGCGATCCACTCATGATTAGATAGGCCGAGAGCCAACCGAACCCTAGCGCGCTGGTCAGGCTGTGGACGGCAAAAAGATCGCGCACCAAGGGCGCCAGGCCCCGGGCGCCGTCTTTCATCAGCGTGATGGCGAGGATAAACAGGTACAGGCTGACGAAAAAAAGGCCGATCTTGTACCAGTGCACCTTCTGCCACCATCGCTGCCGCACGCCAGACTCGATAGCCAGCCCCGCCTGAGTTTGGGCCGTTGGGGCGACCAGTGGGCCGTGTGCACCGCCCGCAGAGGCGGTCTCGTCGTGCCCGGCATCATGAGGTTCTTGCATCATCGTTCTCCCGTCCTGGTCAGGATTTGCAGTGGCTCGAGGTCGAGGCCCGGTTCGATCTCCTCCTGCCACACACCCTGTACCAACTGCGCCGAGGCCCGGGACCATCCACCCAGATCTTCTGCAGTGAAGGGCTGGGCCAAGAGAGGGAAGAGGTTGCTACGACAATCGGCAGGGCGCAGATAGTAGCCTTCGAGGATCGATTGACCCGCGTCACTCGAAAGAAAGTGCACGAATGACTCGGCGGCGGCCTTTTCGGTGCGGGTGACATTGGTATCCACGATGATGGCTGCATGTTGGGCAACAACAGTCCGGGCCGGGATCACGATCTCGATCTCGGCCTTCCGTTCCTCAGCTCGAAGGGCATCCTGTTCGTAGGTGACCAGCGCATCGCCTGTGCCGAGTTCAAAGAGCCTCATGGCGGCCCGAGCCGAAGGGACCAGAATCTGCACATTACGCCATACGGCTATGAGCTGGTCAGTGGCAACCGCTTGGTCGCCGGTCGCAAAGTAGGCGTCGCCATACTCGCTCAGGAGGGACCACGCGCCAGCGCCAGAAGAACGCGGGTCGGCGTGGAGCAGCCTGATGCCCTGTTGAGCAAGCCCGGCATAGTCGGAGATGTGAAAGGGGTTGCCGGGCCGAACGGCGATGATCATGGGGGTGCAGCCAACGATAACTGGAGTGCTATCTTCCTGTACCCGCTTGCCTATCCTGAGCCAGTCCACGTGCTCGGCGTTGCTGAACACGGCCACATCGGCCGGCGCACCCATATTGATCTGGGCGGCAAGCGCGCCGGAAGCCTCGAACACGCCCTCGATCGCCAGGTCTCGCCCCGTCTCGGCCTCCCATGCGGCCTCAAAGGCGGGGAATATGCCCTGGGTGAACACCTCTTCCTGCGTGCTGAAGGCATACACGATCAGTCGGACAGGAGCATTTGGCTCGATCCACCAGGCGCGGATGGCATAGTATCCGACCAGCCCCAACAGCGCGACAGCCAAAAGCCATCCTGCCGCGCGACGCCATGTTCCTTGCCTCAACCATTTGATCCAAGATGCAGCCATCTTGCCTCCCGCGATTCTCTACCGGGCAATGAGGCCGGCCTGTGCTAACGGAGGACCCGATCGGGCCCTTAGCCGATGGCGCCTGCTACATAGGCCCTCGTGCGCTCATCTTGTGGATTGACGAATAGCTGCGATGCCGGACCGGTTTCCACCAACTCGCCCAGCCAGAGAAAGATGACGTGATCGGCCAAGCGCCGCGCCTGTCGCAAGGCGTGAGTGACAATGACAATGGTCGTCTCATTCTTGATGCTGCGTAACTGCTCCTCGATTTGCTGGGCGGATATCGGGTCGAGGGCGGATGTGGCCTCGTCGCACAGCAGTACTTCGGGCTCGACGGCCAGAGCGCGCGCCAGGCAGAGCCGCTGCTGCTGACCGGTCGATAGGCCGGTCGCAGGGGCATGAAGACGGTCCTTGACCTCATCCCAGAGCCCAGCCATCCGCAGAAACCGTTCCACGTGCCGGTCTAGGTTCCGTCCATTTCCTTTGTCGAGCCGCTGGAGGCCCTGGATGCGCCGACCATAGGCCACGTTGTCGTAGATGGACATGGGTAGAGGGAACGGTTTGGGGGCCAGCATGCCCACGCGGGTACGGATGTCGGTGACGTGGACGCCGCGGCCATAGATATCGACGCCATCAAGCAGCACCCGACCTTCTACCCGTGTTCCCTCGGTCTCTTCCAACAGGCGGTTGAGGGTGCGCAGGAGCGTCGTCTTGCCGCATCCCGAGGGACCGATGATGGCCGTGATCTGTTTGGCCGGGATATCAGCAGTGATGTCCTTCAGCGCCTGCGAGGTGCGATACCACGTGTTGAGTTCCTGGATCTGGATGTGTGGTTCGGCCATGTCTTGGATCTCCTAACGAATTGCGTGTTTGCTCATGCGCCGGGCCAGCGCCCGCGAGATCAGGTTGACGGCAAGGACGATGGCCGTCAGCACCAGGGCCGATGCGTAGGCCCGCTGTTGTACGGCGGGGAAGGGGGTGCCAAGCTGGAAAAAGACGGCCAGAGGCAGCGAAGCGACTGGACTCAGCAGCGAGGTCGGCAGGCGATCGGTATAGCCGGCCGTGAACAGCACGGAGGCCGCGTCGCCGATGGCCCGACCAAAGGCCAGCAGCACAGCCGTCAGCAGCGCCGGACCACTCTGCCGAACCACCACCTTCAGGGCAGTTTCCAGGCGAGTGGCCCCCATGGCATACGACGCCTCCTTGAGCGCACGCGGGACCATGGAGATGGCTTCGTCCATGCCACGGGCCATGATCGGCAGTTCGAGAAAGGCTAGGGTGATGATCCCACCCAGTAGGGAGGCTCGCATCCCCAGCCACAGCATGATGATAAAACCAAAGGCGCCGTAGACAATGCTGGGAACGCCCCAGAGTATATCCAGCGCCAGGCGCACGATCTCGGCACGGCGTGTATGGGCTGCATAGAGCTGGAGGTATATGGCAATGGGCAGGCTGGCGACCATGGCCAGAAGCGTCCCACCTATGGCTAGACAAAGGGAACCGACGATGGCATTGAGGATCCCGCCCTCCTTGCCCAGGTAATAGCCGCCCTTTGGAGTCTGGGTGATCATGGCCCAGTTCAGGGCGGGTAGGCCTTTCCATAGGATGGTACCCAGGATTAGGGCCAGGCTCCCCAGTACGACGATACCCGAGAAGATCATGAGCCCTTTGACCAGTGCTTCCTCTAACCTTGCTCTACGTCTAGTCATCCCTCACTCCGTGCCCAACGTATCAGTACCAGCCGCGCCACTACGTTAAAGACCAGCACCATCAATAGCAGGATCAGCGCTGCGCCCAGCAATGCCGCGTCGTACATGGGGATAGACATCATCTCCCCATAGTTGTTGGCGATGAGGGCTGGCAGAGGGTAGGCCGGGTCAAAGATAGAGCGAGGCACCTGGGGCACGTTGCCCACAACCATCAGCACGGCCATTGTCTCACCAAAGGCACGGGAGAAGCCCAGCACGATGGCGGCCATCACGCCAACCCAGGCCCGGCGCAACACGACGCGGCGGATCGTCTGCCAGCGGGTGGCGCCCAGGGCAAATGAGGCCTCCCGTAGCCCCTGAGGCACGACGTAAATGACATCCTGCGCCATGGCAATGATGAAGGGAAAGACCATCACCGCCAAGACGAGGGCGCCGGATAGCAGATTATAGCCGGTGGGATTGGTATTGCGGAACAGGGGGATAGCATCCCCCAGCCACCCATCCAGCGTCGGGGCCACGTGCTTGCCCACAAAGGGGACCACCGTCAGCACACCCCATACCCCATACACCACGGAGGGAATGCCTGCCAGGAGGTCTATGATTGGATTGACGATGGCGCGAAGCCGCGGCCGGGCATACTCGGCCAGATAGATGGCGGTCAGAAGCGAAGGGGGAACGGCGATGAGCATGGCCATACCCGTCACCCACACGGTGCCGAGGATAAAGGGCAGGAAGCCAAAGGCCCCGCGCTGCGGGCTCCAGGTGCTTGAAAAGAGCAGTTCATCGAGCGGTTTGGCAGCCAGGATCGGCCAGGCGCGCAGGAAAAGGGCCATGGCGATGAGCGGAACGAGCAACACCGCCGCCCCGGCCAACAGCGACATTATCCGCCCAGCCAGGCGGTCTCTCCGCTGGCGGCTGCGCCGAACAGCGAGTACGATCGCTGCCCTGATATCCTGCGATGTATTCATCCGACGCGCTACTTTAGCTTGGTCCTTTGCTCGTCGAGCTGTTCTGCCGACAATGCGATATAGCCAGCCTCATCCACGTACTGCTGGCCCTCTGTCAAAATCCAGTTGATGAATGCCAGTGTCAGTCCGGTCGGCTTGCCTTTGGTCACCAGATCCAGCGGACGCGCAGGGGGTGAGGGATAGACACCCGTAGCCACGGCCGCAACGGCGGCGGTTTTGGTGTCATACACTTCCTCGGGATCGGCCCGGCCATTGGCGTTGACGTCGATGTACACCACCACAGACCCCACCACCGGCCTGCCCGTCTCAGTATCGAAGGCATAGTTTAGGTTGTTATAACCGATGCCTAGCGGGTCTTTGACCACAGCATCCAAGAGGCCGGGATCTCCATACACGCCGATCCCCTTGAGGTCCTCCTGCTTGGCCCCCCCTAGATATTTGGCCCACACCTCGGCTGCGCCGCAGGCATCGGAGCGGGTGAAGACATGGATGGGATCGGTGACCTCGGGTCGCCCGACCACCTCACCCCACGTGGTTACCTCCCCAGTGACATAGATCTTTTCAAAGATCTCCTGCGTTATGCCCTGCCGGCGCAGATCTGCCAAGACGGGGTTCTGGTCATTGATCGATGGAAAGACCGCGTCTATGGCACAGGCCACCCAAAAAGCTCCCTTGGCCTCTTCTTCGGGGGTGACGGCGCGGGAGACCATCCCGATATCAACCGCTCCCCCCAGGGCATCGGACATACCCTTTCCCGCTCCACCTGCGGAGACGTCGATCCTGACCTTGGGGTGCAAGACCTGGAACTCTTCGGCCCACTGGACCATCAGCGGATAAAGGGCCCAGGCCCCAGACACAGTGATGGTTCCACGCAGCTCACCTTCGGTCGATGAGTCCTGCCTGCCGCCACAGCCAATGACCCCGACGAGAAGCGACAGAGTCAGGAACAAAGACAAAGCTTTTCCCATTTTCCGTGACACACTCATGGTTTTTCCACCTCACAGCTATCCTGTTTCGTATTGCGCACCAGGTGATAGGTTTGCGATGAGCACGGGTCGCTCGGATGCCGTGATCAGCGAGACTGTCAAATCGGTGCAAAGTTGGGTCGATCGTCCAGACTCTGGGCAATGTGCAGATGCCACGATCAGGTCATAATCGCCTTCGGCGACCTCGCGGCGGACCTGCGAATCGGGCGGACCCTGACGCAGGCGCAGGGTGCCGTGGATGCCACGGTTCCGCAGGAAACCGCCCACAATGTGCACCTTGCGACCTAACGGAGTGTCGCCTCGCAAGGCTGGATTCCAATCTCGTCCCCTACGCACAGGGATAAGGTCTGTGACCTGTCCCAACTCGGCGGCAGCCAGGACCAGAGGCACGACGGCGACGGTGGTTTGGCTGGGACGGGCCAGGCGCATTACCCACTCTATGGCCGAATCGTCGGCCGCCCCGCCCAGGATCAGGAGAAGCTTTTTGACGGGCCAGCGAGGCTCTCGTACGGCAAGAGCAGCCAGCGACCGCACGTTGGACTGCGAAATGTGTGCACGCTCTGTGTTGCCTTCCAAGACACGGCGAACGACAGCTTGGTCAGGTTCACCGACAACCAGCACGTCGCGCATGGGTTTGCTTTTTCCCTTCTGCCCTTCACGCGCGGGGGGAAAGGGAGACATGCCATCGGCGGCCTCCAGGCAAGAAAAACGGGCGCCAAGTAGTTCGGCCATAGCCTGGCTGTAGTCCAGGAGCCCACCGGGAACGACCTGGGCGGAGCTGCACACCACCAGGTCCAGGGGAGGCCAATCCTCCTCGCGCCAGATCTGCGCCACCAACGTGTCGATGGCCGCCGGGTCAGCCCGAACCACGCAGACAGCCGGGCCCAGGATGCTGGCAATGGCCGCCCGGGCTGTCAGGTCGTCCGGATCGGCCATAGCGACGGTGATCCAGCCTCTGTCCTCAGCCAGCGGGACGGCGTGAAAGCGCCTGGCCAGATCGGCCGGAAGACGCCGCGCCAGGCCTAGATCCGCTCTCAGCTCATCGAGGATCAATTGTGTCGCGCCACTCGGATGATGGCCCGCCATACACTCCATCTCCTCATCTCTTATCGAGCATAGTACCAAGAGGTGACAGGTATTGTGACGAAGCTGTGACAAAGCTGTGACAGAAGGCTCTGACTGGACCGGCCAATGCCATCCATGCAGAGATTAGCCGGTACCTGTGCTGGCTACTTAACCCATCCGTCGCAATATGAGTGATGTTCCGGGTTATCTTGGTTAGGCCCGGCGATGCAGAGGGCAGCGAAGCTGCGCGGCCATGACTGGTACGAAACAAAATGACCATCGTGTTACAGCTGCAGCCAGCTACCGGCGAGTGCTCCCAGCACAGCAGGTAGCTCAAAGAAGCCA
>CAYVLO010000019.1:0-17004 GCA_964452125.1 uncultured Anaerolineaceae bacterium
GAGTACAGCGGCGCTGAGTACAGCGGCGCTGAGTACAGCGGCGCTGAGTACAGCGCGCGTCCTATTGGTCCCCTGGGCTCAAGGTGCCCGGCCCCGAGGCCAAAGGAGCGATCATTGGCTTTGGCGACGTCCACACCCGAGCCCACGTCTATCGCTCGATTCTCGAGGGCGTGGCTTATGCGCTGTACGAGGGCAAAGAGCGAACCGAACGCCGCAGCCACGTGCCGATCACAGAGATACGGGTTGCCGGAGGTGGATCGCAGAGCGATGCGGCCCTTCAACTCACGGCCGATATTTTCGGTCTGCCCACGGCGCGCGCCCACACCCCCGAGGCTTCGGGGTTGGGCGCGGCTATCGATGCCGCCGTGGGGCTGGGGGTGCATCCGGATTTTGAAACTGCGGTCAAGGAGATGGTGCGACCGGGCCAGTGGTTTGAGCCCCATCCCGCCAACCACGAGATCTAGCAGCCTGTCGGAGAGAAAACCACCGAGGCAAAACACCGTCTGTTCTGTCATTCTGAGGCCCCGAAGGGGCCGAAGAATCTCGCTTGTTGGCTGTCAAATGCGATCTAATGGCGAGATTCTTCGTCGCTCCGGCGGCTTCGCCGCCTCCGCTCCTCAGAATGACAGCCCTCTCCGACAGGCTGCTAGGACGAGTTGTATCAGAAGGTGTACAAAGAGATGTATCCACGGCTCAAGCCGTTGTATGAAGAGATACGGAGAATTACGGGGTATCCCAATCCCCTCTGATAGACCGGGTACGCGCCCGTCCGCGGGCTACACTCGTCGCCCGTGCGAACACGGCGCGCAGAGGGAGACCCTCGATGCGGGCCCTGGGCAAACGGACCCTGAACGCTACGATCTGTTTTCCTGACCCAAGAGATCCTCGAGATCCGCGTATCCAGAGCGGATCTTTTCCACGCGGCGCTTGACCTCGTCCTCAATGTCAATCATCTCGATGTCGCCCACATAAGTGGTGGACTTGGGCGAGGCAAGTTCCTGCAGGATCGAAATGACGGCGACGATTTCCTTGATGTTCATATCGATCAACTGCAAGTTGCGCTTGAGGGTGTTGGCCTCGGCGCTGTCCTCTGTGCTTTCTGCTCGCGTGGATAGTTCGTAGGCACCCAGGCTGATGGCCGTCAGGGGGTTCATGATATAGTGGGACAGAGTGACAATCATCTGCTTGACCGTCTCGACGCGAGCCAATTCCTTTTCAGACTGGTAGAGACGGGCGTTCTCGATGGCGATGGCGGCATAGCTCGCCAACGAGGTCAGCATGCGCACGTCGTCGGGGGTGAACTGCTGTGCGCCCAGTTTGTCGGTCACGCCCAACACGCCCAGGGGTTTGTCCTGAACAAACAAGGGAACGTACAGCAGGCTTTGGACCAGGAAATCGGTCTGTAGCTTGATGGAATAGCCGGTGGCTTTGCTGTTCAGGAAGAGAGGACTCCTGGTTTCGATGGCCCGGCGGAGGGGGTTGGTGCTGTACTTGAGACGGAGATCGGTGGGGCGCCCTCGCTCCAGGCCATAGTAGGCCTGGAGGGCAAGTTCGTCCTTTTCTTGGTCCAGGAGAAAGACCGTACCCTCGCGGGCATCGGTGAAATAGGCGGCTGCCTGGAGAACGCGGTTCAACACCTCGTCCAGATCGAGGACCGACGTCACCGACTGGCCAATGGCTTGGAGGGTGGTCAATTCGAGGAGTTGTTGCTCCAGTTGCTTATTGGCGTCCTCCAACTGCTGGGCAATGCGCTCCTTTTCCCGGCGCAACCGGTCTTCACTGAGCGCTCGTTCGATGGTAGCCAGTGTCTCGGGGATGCGCAGCGGCTTGCGGATATAGTCGCGCACACCCAGCCGAAAGGCCTGAACGGCCACACTTTCTGAGCCATAGATGGTCATGAGGACCACGGGCGCTTGATTGCCCCTTTGGCGAAGGGCCTGCAACACCTGTATGCCTGCCATTTGGGGCAGGTTCCAGTCAAGCATGATCAGGTTGGGGTGCTCTTTGAGGGCGAGTTGAAGTCCCTGGAGGCCGTCGTACGCAACCAGGGTGGCATATCCCCTGGATTGCAAGACGTCGGTGAGAACCGAGACGATCTCTCGATTGTCATCGACGATCAGAATGGTTTCTCGTTCCATCTCTTGTAGTATGTCGTCTTGCGGCATAGGCGGACGCATCCTGGAGTATATTGTCTGGGAGCAACAGAGCTCGCGGAAATCGCACGGCTGCAAAGCTGCCTGGTTGGGGAGGTAACCTGGTCACCCCCATTAGCTTTGGAGCAAAATTCGAGTGGCCGCCGACACAGTTCTTGAAAGCATATCTAGTTTAGCACAGAGTTGTCGGTTTGACAAAACTGGCATCCTGTGGGATAATGGTATCCGGTAGCCCAGAAGGGTAACCCCCGGTTTTGCTATCCTAAATGAGGGAGGTGATGCACATGGACCGTAGTAGCTGTACGACTGGCGCCGTAGCATCACCTCGAGTTTCTCGATAAGCTACGGCGCACAAATCGGAGGGCTTTCTCTTTTGAGAAAGCCCTCTCTTTGTGATGCACGGAGGGAGCGGATCATGCCGTCCGATATACTTCCCGTCGGCAAGCTGCCGATGGATTTTTTGCACAACCTCTTGGAGCGCTTTGGCGGGCAGGATGAGCGCCTGATCGTGGGGCCGCGCGTGGGAGAAGATGCCGCCGTGCTCGACATGGGCGACCGCTACCTGGTGGTCAAATCGGATCCGATCACCTTTGCCACCGACGACATTGGCTGGTACGTGGTGCACGTGAATGCCAACGATCTGGCCATGATGGGGGCGACGCCCCGTTGGCTGTTGGTGACGTTGCTCTTGCCCGAGGGCCGGACCGATCGGCCCCTGGTGGAAGGCATTTTCAACCAGACCAGCCGGGCCTGTGAATCCTTGGGCATTACCCTGGTAGGCGGGCACACCGAGATCACCTATGGCTTGGAGCGCCCAATCGCAGTGGGTGTGCTCCTGGGCGAAGTCGATAAGGGTGGATTGGTGCGTTCGTCCAATGTGCAACCGGGCGATCATCTCATCCTGAGCAAGGGGATCGCCATCGAGGGTACCGCGATCCTGGCCCAGGAACTGGGCGCCCAACTGATTGCGTTGGTGGGCGAAGACCTGGTGGCTCGCGGTTTGCGCTTTCTGCACGAGCCGGGCATCAGCGTGCTGGCCGATGTGCAGGCCTTGCGCCAGGTAGGGACCCCTCACGCCATGCACGATCCCACCGAAGGGGGGTTGGCCACCGGGCTGTGGGAGTTGGCCTGGGCGTCGGACAAAAAGATCGTCATCGATCGGGAGGCCGTGCCAGTGTTCCCCGAGACGCAAGCCATCTGCGATGCTCTCCATTTGGACCCGATGGGCCTGCTGGCCTCGGGCGCGCTGCTGGCTGCGGTCCCCCCCGACTTGTCGGCGGCGATGGTCCGGGCCCTGGACTTGCAGGGGATCCCGGCCTGCGTCATTGGCAGGGCCGAGGAGGGGCCAGCCTCGGTTCTTGTCGAGACGGCAGCCGGTTTGGAGCCGCTGCCCACCTTTGAGCGGGACGAATTGGCGCACTTGTTCGAGGCATAGGACCCGGCAAGCGAAAGCAGAGCCCGCCAGATTGGAGCCTGCCTGGTTGTGTGATAGAATACAGGCCGGAGGATAGAGACAAGCATGCGAATAATGTTGATTAGCCCCAAGTCGAGCGTTTGGAATTCGCGCAGTCATATTCACATGGGGCTGGGTTATTTGGCTGGGGCGTTGATCGCCGCCGGTTATGAGGATGTGCACCTGTTCGATGCCGAAGTCGAAGACGAGTCGGTCGAATCCCTTTTGGCGCGGGAGCGCTTTGATCTGGTCGGCATCTCCAGCCCCACGCCCCTGATCTACGAGGCCTGGGAGGCCGCGGCGCACGCCAAAAAGCAAGGCGCCGTCACTATCCTGGGCGGCCCCCACCTGACCCTCATGCCCGACGAATCGATCCAGCGGGCGGAGGTAGACCTGGTGGTGCGGGGAGAGGCCGAAGAGACCCTCATCGAGATCGTACGGGAGATTGAGGGTGCATTGGAAAGGACCAAGGGGACAGGCTCGGGCTTGGCCGCCGATGCCCTGCCCGCTTGCCAGTTCGAGTTCATCGGCGGTCTCAGTTGGAAGGATCCCTCCGGAAAAGTGGTGCACAACCCCAACCGCCCGCTGCGCCGCGAGATCGAGGATCTGCCCTGGCCTGCCTATCACCTGTTCAAGATCGATCGTTACACCAACCTGCAACCGATCACCGATGGGTTGGACCCCAAGGCGCGCGCCTATACCCTGGTCACCAGCCGGGGGTGCCCCTACCAGTGCATCTACTGCTCCAAGCCCATCACCGGCAATACGTGGCGAGCGCGCTCGCCCCAAGATGTGGTGGCCGAATGGCGCTATCTGGTGGAGGAGATGAAGGCCACCGAAATCGGCATCACCGACGACGTGTGGAACCTTCAACTCGACCGGGCCAAAGAGATCTGTCGCCTGCTAATCCAGGAGGGACTGACCCACGTGCCCTGGGTGACCGTCCATGGCATGCGAGCCGACCACACCGACGCCGAGCTGTTCCAGTTGATGAAACAGGCCGGTTGCAAGCGGGTCGGCTTTGGCGTGGAGAGCGGCAACCAGGCCGTCCTCGACGCCATCAAAAAGAAGCAGACATTGGACGATGTGCGCCGGGCATTTCAGGCAGCCAAGGCAGCCAAGCTCCAGACCATGGGCTTTTTCATCTTTGGCCTGCCATCCGACACCGAAGCGTCCATGGATGACACGATCCGCTTTGCGCTGGAACTCGATCCCGATCTGGCGAATTTCATGATCGCCGCGCCCTATCCGGGCACTGAACTGTGGGAGATCGCCCGCCGCGACGGTCGGCTCTTTAGCCAGGACTGGCGGGACTATGCCATTCACGACGAGAAGGCGCGCTACGAGTTGCCGGCCTTGCCTGCCGACTTGGTAGAACGCAAGTGGCACGAGGCCTACCGCCGCTTTTACCTGCGACCCAGCCGGATCTGGCAAAAGCTGACGAGCGTCGACACCTGGCGACGGATGCCCCACTATGTCCAGGATTTCAGCCGATTCTTTTTGGGGCGAAAAAAGGCGGCAAGCTGACCCGGCGCGGCCATTCCGTCAGACCCCCGGTTCCCAAGATCCTCATCCCGATTGACCGGTTTTCGGGGTGCGAAGGCCCGCCAAAAGCGCAGGCCGTCACCATCCTCGGGGGCGGCGAGCGTCAGAGCCCAACGTAGGTAACTCCAGACTTTACAGCAAGCCCTCCCGACGCCTGCACAGCCCGTTGACACCCATGTCAAAGTGGGGTAGAATAGCCTTCCGAGATTCAGAGAGGATGCCTTCTTGATGATCAAAAGAGTTGCATTGCTGACGAGCCTGATCGTCCTGGCGTCGCTGGTGCTCCTGGGCTGTTCGACAAACCGCCTGGGATCGGCATCGGTGACGGCGACGCCGACGAAAACCCCGCGGGCGCTGTTTACGGCGACGCTGACGGCCACCCCCACGACCACGCCCACCGACACGCCCCTGCCGCCCACGCAGACGCCCCTGCCGCCCACCGAGATCCCGCCGACGGAAGCGTCGCCCACCGAAGAGCCAGAGGCGTCCGAACCCGTCGCTGCGCCGACCGACACCCCCTTGCCGCCCACCGACACACCTGTCCCGCCGACCACGACCCCGGCGGCGCCCACGAACACGCCCCGACCCCAGCCGACGGCGACGCCGGTCCCGCCGACGAACACGCCCAAGCCCCAGGTGGACTTTCGGGTCAAGGAAATCGTGGCTTTTGTGGACGGCAGCCTGAGTTCCAGCGGCAACCATAACGTGTACTTTACGGTGATCGACGCAGGGGGGGTCCCCATCGATGGCGTCATCATCGAAGAAGTCAACAACACGCCGCCGGTCCAAGTCATCAGCGGCGACAAGGGGCCGGGCAAGGCCGAGTTTGTCATGTGGGCCGGCGACTACAAGTTCAAAGTGGTGGGCCACATCGACGGCAAGGCCTTTTCCAGCGAGACGACCCACGTGCTGTCCATTGTTTTCGAACACGCCGTGTGGGAGGATCTGATCCGGGGCGGCATTTGCACGGACGAAGCGTCGTGCCGCGCGCTGGGTCCCAGTCATTTCAGTTACAACGTCACCTTCCAGCGGACCTATTAGCCGATGGGAGCCGAACTGATCTTGCGCCGGGGACGATCCGACGACCTCCCGGCGGTGGAGCGCATTTGCACCCAGACCTGGGACTGGGGCGATTACGTCCCTCTGGTCTGGGAAGAATGGTTGGCCGATCCCCAGGGCTTTGTCCTGGTGGGCGAGATCGAGGGCCAGGCGGTGGCCCTGAGCAAGATCACCTTTCTGACAGCGGACCAGGTCTGGCTGTCGGGGATGCGGGTCGATCCGGCCTTCCGCGGCCGGGGGGTGGCAGGCCGGTTTCTGGACTATGGCATCGACTATGCTTGCCAGCAGGGCGCGCGGGTGGTGCGCCTGGCAACGGGCGATACCAATGCGCCGGTGCACACCTTGGCCCACCGCGCCGGCATGAGCTGCCTCGGTTCGTTTGCCGTGGGCCGGGCCGAGTCTTTGCCGGAGGGCGACCTACCGGTGGTGTTGGCGCCCGAGCACGAGCCGCAGGTGCGGGCGCTGCTCGATCAGGGGTCGATCTTACGCCAGGCCCGCGGGCTGTACAGCGTCCACTGGACCTGGCAGGAGCTTTCGCCCGAACGGGTGGCCCAGTTCCTGGCCCATGGGCAGATGGTGGCGCGGATCGACGCCCAGGGCCAGATGCGGGCTCTGGCTTCGGTTCACCTGGATCCGGTGGATGAAGAGATGTGGATCGGGTTCGTGGAGGGCGATCCCGACTCGGTGGAGTGGCTGGCGCGAGCGGTTCGCGCCCACGCGGCGCAGGTGGGCGCTGAGGCGCTGGAAGTGATGCTGGCCGATGTGGACTCGCTGCGCGATGCCTTTCACGCAGCAGGCTACGTCACAGACGATCAGGAGGGTGAGCTGCTGATCTTTGAGAAAAGGCTTACCCGCGATGGACAAGGACATGGCGAGTAGGATAACGAGCGCCCGTTGGATCGGATGGGTGGGCGCCCTTTTGCTGGTCGCGATTGCCCTGGGCGCGCTGCTGGCTTTTGCCCGGCCGGTCTGGTCCGAGTTCCTCTTTGCGGTCACGGGTGAAGAATCGCTGGCGGGCCAGGTTCGCGGCGGCCTGGAATGGATGGGCAACCTGACCCGTCGTCAGCCTGAGACGGCGGACGACGTGCCGGTGGCCAACGCCGGCGTCAATCCCTTTGGCGTGAACGCCTTTTTGCAGGACGAGGTCGAGCCTGCCAAACGCGAGCGCGCCGTCCAGATGATGGCCGAGGCAGGCATCCACTGGATTCGACAGGAATTTCCCTGGGAGGACATCGAGATCCACGGCAAGGGCGATTTTGAGGATCGCCGCCACGATCCCTATCGCTCCGCCTGGCAAAAGTACGATCACATTGTGGATCTGGCCGATCAGTATGGCCTGGAGATCATTGCCCGCCTGAGCAACCCCCCCTCCTGGAGCCGGGCCCAGGGCGACGAGGGGGGCACCCTGGCTCCGCCCGATGACCTGGACGACTATGGCGATTTTGTCGAAACGGTGGTGCGCCGCTACCAGGGCCGCATCCGCTACTACCAGATCTGGAACGAGCCCAACATTTACCCCGAGTGGGGCGAACGGGCCGTGAGCCCCGAGGAATACACCGAGTTGCTCAAGGTGGGCTACCAACGGGTCAAGCAGGTGTGCCCCGATTGTGTGGTCCTGTCGGGGGCGTTGGCCCAGACCATTCCCCTGGGTCCCCGCGACCTGAATGACTTTATCTTCTTGCAACGCATGTACGATGCCGGGGCAGGCGACTATTTTGACGTGTTGGCCATGCAGGGCTATGGCCTTTGGTCGGGTCCCACCGACCGGCGGATGCGACCCCGCGTGCTGAACTTTTCTCGTCCCCTGTACCTGCGCGAGATCATGGTCCACCACGGCGACGCCGACAAGCCGATCTGGATCACCGAGATGAACTGGAACGCACCCCCCGATGACCTGCCCGACAAGCCCTTTGGTTCGGTGACTCTGGAACAACAGGCGCGCTACGCGGTGCTGGCCTATCAGCGCGCCCAGCAAGAGTGGCCCTGGCTGGGCGTGATCAACTTTTGGTTTTTCAAGCGGGCCTCCGACGCCGAACAGAATCAGCCCATGTACTATTTTCGGATGGTCGAGCCCGATTTCACCCCCATGCCGGTCTATCAGGCCCTGAGCGACTGGGCCCACAGCGCCGAGGCGCGGGTGCTCTACGGCGGCGTCCACCAGGAGGACCATTGGGCATTGCAGTACGAGGGCGCGTGGGAGACGCGCACCGATCCCCAGGCGGAGATGGGCGCCTATCGCGTGGCCGACGAACCGGGCGCCCGGCTGTCCCTGGCCTTTGAGGGCGTTCGGTTGTGGCTCCAGGCGGGACCCGAACAGGGGGACGCGCTGGTCTATGCGCTGGATGGTCAGGCGGAGCAGGTGACGTCTTCCACAGCCGGGGAGAGGATCTTGCTGGTTGACGATCTGCCGCCGGGACCGCACACTCTCACCATTCGGGCCGAATCGGGCGCGCTGGCGGTGGATAGCCTCACCGTGGAGCGCCGATCCTGGATCGGGCTTGGGCTGGCTGTCGGCGCTGGGGTGGCTGGGGTCATCTTGGCGGCGGTGGTCGGGTCTGCTGGCACCCGGCGCCGGCGTTGGTACCGGCGCAGCCGGGCCGGGCGGTGATCGCCTTCGGGTCGGAACCATGAAGACATCGCAAAAAGCGAGCCTCGCAGCGCTGCTGGTGATTCTGCTGCTGGCGGGCGTCCTTCGGTTCTACGGCCTGGATGCTCAGAGTCTGTGGAACGACGAGGGCACAAGCGTGGCCCTGGCCCGGCAGGGATTGGGGGCCATTGCCCGCGCCGCGGCTCTCGACATCCACCCCCCTCTGTACTATTGGCTGCTGAGCGGTTGGGTGCGATTGCTGGGCGACAGCGAAACCGCCGTGCGCGCCCTTTCGGCCCTGCTGGGCGTTGGCCTCGTGGCCCTGACCTTTGCCCTGGGACAACGTCTGGCAGGGCCTTGGACCGGCGTGGCGGCGGCCCTGTGGGCGGCCATCCACCCCTTTCAGATCTACTATTCCCAGGAAGCGCGGATGTATATGCTGCTGGCGGTGGTGACCGCCGCCACGGTCTGGGCGCTGGTCCGGTGGGTCGATGGGGAAACCTGGACGGCCCTGGGGGCGCTGGTTCTGCTGGAGGCCGTCGGGCTGTATACCCACTATTCCTACCTCTTTTGCATCCTCATTGTGAACCTGGCCTACCTCCTGTGGCTGGCCCTGAACCGTCGATCCGGTCTTCAGCCGGCCCAGGTACTGCGTTGGACGGCGGCCCAGGGCGCCGTCGTCGCGCTCTACCTGCCCTGGCTGCCCACGGCGCTGCGCCAGGTGACCACCTGGCCCAGTCCGGCGCAGGACTCTGCGCTGGGTCCGGCCCTGGCCCACACCTGGCGATGGCTGGTGTTAGGTCCCACCGCCGAGGCGGGCCGGTGGACGCTGACTTTGCTGCTGGCCGTTGGGCTGGGTGGGTGGGGGGTGGTGGCCCTGGCCCTGGGTGCACATCGTGAAAATGCACGGCGCCCGCGTCTCGGGGGCGCCACAGAACCTGACGACAGCGCAGGCCGCCCCCAAGGACGGAAGCTGGGCGCTGTGCACCTTCGCGCGCGGTGGGCCGCCGGACTGGGCCTCCTCTGGCTGGGATTGCCGGTGATCCTGATGTTCGCCCTGGGGCTGTACCGCGAGGCCTATCTCAAGTTCTTGCTGGTCACCGCGCCGGCGCTGTGCCTGCTGATGGCCTGCGGCCTTACGGCGCGCCTGCCCGGTCCTTCGGTGGCTGGGGCGCGGCTGGTGCGGGGCCTGCAATGGATGGCCGCCGGAGTGATCCTGGCCTCCAGCCTCGTGGCGCTGTGGGGCGCCTACACCGACCCGGTCCACGCCCGCGACGACTACCGGGGTATCGCCGCCTACATCGAGGCGGTGGGACAGCCCGGCGACCTGGTGATCCTGAACGCGCCGGGCCAGCAGGAGGTTTTCGGCTACTATTACCGGGGCCTCCTGCCGGTGGTTCCCTTGCCCGAGAGCAGGCCGCCCGACCCGGCGCAGACCGAGGCGGCCCTGGCGGACCACATCCAGCCGGGGGCGCGGGTGTTCGCTGTGCTGTGGGCCACCGACGAGAGCGATCCGCAGCGCCTGGTCGAGGGCTGGCTGGATCGCCGCACATTCAAGGCCCTCGATAGCTGGTACGGCAATGTGCGACTGGCGGTGTACGCCGCGCCCGAACAGGCCCCGGCGGCACCGGAATTTGTCGTGGATGCCTGGCTCAAGAGCCCCGAGACAGGCGATGAGGTCCGACTGGTGGGATCGAACCTGCTTAACGAGCGCCTGGCGGCCGGCGATATCGCCCAGTTGGCCCTGTTCTGGCAGGTCGAGGCCCAGCCGGTCCAGCGCTACAAGGTGTTCGTGCACGTGTTGGATGACGGCAATCAGATCGTGGGCCAGCGGGACGCCGAACCCGGCGGCGGTGCGTTCTTGACCCCCTTGTGGGAGCCGGGCGAACCGGTGATCGACTATTGGGGGGTGCCCATCCATCCGGCTACACCGCCAGGCCGCTATCGGGTCGAGGTGGGCATGTACAACCCCGAAACGGGGCAGCGCCTGCTCACGACCGACGGCGAGGGCCAGATCTGGCTGGAGCCGTTGGTGGTGGAACGGCCCTTGGCTGCGGCGCCTACCGCTGCCCTGGGGATGCAGCACGAGGCCGGCGCCGACCTGGGTGGTCTGGTCCTTCTGGGGTACGATCTCTACAGGCTAGGGATGGAGCATCAGCTCGATGCGCCGTTGCGCCCGGGAGATCTGCTGCACGTGAACCTGTACTGGACCACGGGCCAGCCCCTGTCGGGGGATTGGGGGGTAGAGATCGCCGTGGTCGATGCGGGGGCGCGGGTCCAGGTCCAAATAAGCGGCCAACCGGTGGGCGGATACCCCACCGGCCAGTGGCAGGCGGGCGACTTGTGGCGGGGCCAGTTTCCCCTGCCCCTGCCTGCTGACCTGCCCGGTGGACGCTATCGGCTGCAGATCGGGGCCGTCGCGCCGGGCGGCGACATGCTCTATGAGTTCCTGTCAGAGCCGTTTCGGGTCGGGAATTGACCTGTTTCGGAGCTTTCAGCCGCCGGTGTCAGAGTTGGCGCAAGGTGGGTTGAAAGCTGCGGCAAGCTCTGGATCCCCGCTTGCGCCTGCCTGTGCAGGCAGGCGGAGTGACGCAATCAAACGGGAGCTTGAAGCAAGTCCCCGGCTACCAGTGTTTGGTCCAATTGACGATGGCCGCCTGGTGTCCATCGCCCCCTGGCTTGCAGCGGTTGGTGTCAAAGGTGATGCTGACGGAGGCGGAGGCCTGGACCGGTTGGCCGTTGACCTCCACGACCCGCGCCGTGCAGGTCCAGTTCTGGGGGCTGGACTGGCCAAAGGCAAAGTCATAGTGCCCGGGCTCGTATTCCCCTGGGGTGCCTGAGGGGTGGGAGCGCCACACATTCCCGTAGCAGTCGACTTCTATGACGACGCCGTTCACGGGGTTGCCCGCCAGGTCGACGACGACGCTTTGCTTGGCAATGTTCGGGCCGATGCAGTTGGGCGCCACCAACGGATCCCAGACGACTTGGCCCGTGAACTGGAACTGAGGTTTGGGCGTCGGGGTGATGGTAGGCGGCTTGGGTGTGGGCGCCTTGGGCTTGGGCGCCGGTGTGGAGGTTGGCGGGATGGGCGTCGAGGTTGCCACCGCCTCGCTCGCGCCAGGGATGATCAGCCTCTGATCGATCTGAAGGACGCTGTTCTCGCTCAAGCCGTTGGCCTGGGCCAGGGCCTCGACGGCCACGCCATACTTTTGGGCGATGATCGATAGGCTCTCGCCTTGTTGAACGGTGTGCATCACGGGCGCCAACGTGGGTTCCGGCATGATCGTCACCTCGGTCAAGGGCTCGGTGGCAGTGAGCGCGCCGGTGGGCACGTCGGTGGGCGCCAGCTCGGGCGTGGGTGTGGGGCTGACGGGCGTCCGCGTCGGGACCGCCGTGCAGGTGGGCAGGACGATCCATTTGGAGGGTTGGGTCCAATTGGGCGATTCGACATCCATGGCCTGGAAGGTGGGCTTGGGGGTACGGATAGGAAGTGTGGCAGATTGCTGACGGGCGGCAAGTTGTGTGAACGCCGTGCTGAAAATGATATAGTTGAGTAGCACCAGGATAATGAGAATGGCCCAATGTCTCCACTTCATGCTCGCGCCCCTTTGCCCAGTACGGGTTGCCCGGACTTTTCCAGGGATAGATGCCCACTTTGGGTTCACAGTATACCACGTTCTGGGCGATTGCGCAACCGCGGGATTCGCTCGGTTAGCGTTGAAATTGGATCAATATCACAAAGATAGCTATAATTGGGCAACGGCCTGGGCTGCCGGGGTGCCGGTGCTGGCGGGTCGTTTGAGAGGAGGGCAGGATGATAAAGGTTTCGGTGATTGCCACAGTCCTGAATGAGGGACCGGCTATGGAAAAACTGCTGGCGTCGCTGGCATCGCAAACCCGCCTGCCCGACCAGGTGGTCATCGTCGACGGCGGCTCACAGGACGAGACGCTGTCCATCCTCACAAGCTGGGCAAAAGCCGAGCGGCTATCGCTACGGCTATCGCCGCGGCTGCCGCTGCGGGTGGAGAGCAGGCCGGGGGCTAACATCTCCCAGGGGCGCAATGCCGCCATCGAGGTTGCCGACGGCGAGGTGATCGCGTCGACCGATGCTGGGGTGCGGCTGGAACCCAACTGGCTGGAAGCGCTGGTCGCTCCCTTTGAGGCCTGCACCGGCGGCCCGTTGGTCAGCGTGGTCTCGGGCTGGTTTGTGGCCGATCCCCAGACGCCCTTTGAGACGGCGATGGGCGCCACCGTCTTGCCCAATCTCAGCGAGATCAACCCTGAAACGTTCCTGCCTTCCAGCCGGTCGGTGGCCTTTCGGAAATCGGCCTGGGAAGCGGTAGAGGGCTATCCCGAGTGGTTGGACTATTGCGAGGATCTGATCTTTGACCTGCGTTTGCAAGAGTTGTTTGGCCCTTTTCCCTTTGCGCCCGAGGCCCGCGTCCATTTTCGCCCCAGGAGCAATCTGCGCGCCTTTTTCAAGCAGTATTACCGCTATGCGCGGGGCGACGGCAAGGCCGATCTGTGGCGCCGGCGGCACGCCATCCGCTACCTGACCTACCTGGTCGCCGGACCGCTGCTGGTGGCGCTGGCGGTCCTTTATTCTCCCTGGTGGTGGTTGGCCCTGGTGGCGGGCTTGGGTGTGTATGTGGCAACACCCTATCGACGCCTGGGTCCTATGCTGTCTGGATATTCCTTTTGGGGGCGGCTGCAGGCGGTGATGCTGGTGCCCATCATCCGCGTGGTGGGCGACGTGGCCAAAATGCTGGGCTATCCCGCGGGGTGGGTGTGGCGTTGCCGCAACTGGCGGCGGGACGAGATCCACTGGCGGGAGGGGTAGAGGCCGGGATTTGGCTGGACCTCAGGGTTCGCTCGGGGTGAGGGGCGGGCCCGGACGCTCGTGGGCAGCCATCCTCTCCTGCAGGAGGGCCAACAGGCGGTTGCAGTGGCGGATGTGCCCCGAAAAGCGGACAAGGCGCGTTCTGCGCCGGCGCCAGGGGCGGCGCACACGGCCCCGCCGTCCTGCCAGGGTGCGCCAGGCGTAGATCGTGTAGAACGACTCGGTCCAGCCCAGGAGATCGATCTCGGCCGTAAGCTGCACGTCGGCGATGGCTTCCCAGGGCGTCGTGCGCCAAAACAGCCCCCAGCGGCGCACGCGCACACCGACAGCATTGGTTCGGATTTCGGGAAGCAAGCTCAAAAGGTCAAGGGCAGCCGCCCAGCTCAGCAGGGCCAATGCCGCCAGAGGAACGACCAGCCAAGGCCGCCGCCAGAAATAGAACTCGCGGATGCCCCAGATCAAAAAGCCGGCGCCCAGCGTCCCGAGGAGGGCCGGGATCAGTCTGCGCACCAGCACGGTGCTCGCTGCAAAGGGATAGCGGAAACGTTCCATCGGATTGGACATGGGCGCTGCCTTGGGGCCAAGTATATCACAATCGAGGACACGGGCAAGTGAACGTGTTCTGCTGGCCTGTGGGCCAGAGAATAAGGAGGAGTCGTGCGAGGGTTTTCAGCCCGCTACGATGCGGCTTTGAGCCTGGCGGCAACGGCGCATCGGACGCAAAAGAGAAAGGGCAGCGACGTGCCCTATATCGTCCATCCGGTGCAAGTCTCTACGATCCTGCTGCGCTACGGCTTTGCGGAGGACGAGGTCATTGCCGGATTGCTGCACGACGTGGTCGAAGACCAGGAGGTGCCGCTGGACTCTATCGAGGCGGAGTTTGGCCCAGCGGTGGCGGCGACGGTGGCGGCCCTATCGGAGCGCAAACGGGAGGGCGACAGGCAGCGCCCCTGGGAGGAGCGCAAGAAGGAGGCGCTGGCCCACCTGCGCCAAGCCGGCGCCGGGGCGATGGCGGTCAAAGCCGCCGATGTGCTGCACAACGCCCACAGCCTGAGGACCCATCTCCAAAGGGACGGCGCCGCGGCCTGGGACGACTATTCAAGGGGTTCGGGCCAGACCCTGTGGTACTATCGCAGCGTCCTCGAGATCGTGGAAACCGAGTTGGGCGGGCACCCCCTGTTGGATGAGGTGGCCGATGCGGTCGGCGACCTGGAGCGGGTGATCCACCAAATGGGGACCCGCTAATGGTCGATCTGCTCAAGCTATTGGGGGTCTTGGCCCTCATTATGGGCCTGCTCCGGCTGGGCTGGAATCTGGGCCTGGTGTTGCTATTGGCTTCGGTGCTCACCGGACTGATGTATGGGTTGGGCCTGAGCGAGCTGTTGCTGGATATGGTGGGCGCCACCTTCGATCCCCTCACATTGGAGCTGGTGGCCATCGTTCTGTTCATCACCTATTTGGGCGAAATACTGGGCGCGACGCGCAAGTTGGAGGGACTGGTCCGCTCACTGAGCGACCTCTTTGTCGACTCGCGTTGGCTGCTGGTGTTGATGCCGATGTTGATCGGCATGCTCCCGGTGGCGGGCGGCGCCATGTTCTCGGCGCCGATGGTCCAGGAGGTCAGTCAGGGGCTCGATCTCAGCCGCGAGCGACGCACGTTCCTCAACTACTGGTTTCGACATACGATGGAGGGGGTCTTTCCCCTGTACCCGGCCCTGGTGCTGGCCGCTGGCCTGCTAGGCGTGTCGGTCCAGGCCATGGTGTTGAATCAGTATCCCCTTTTCCTGGCAGCGGTTGGGGGTGGATTGTTGTTGGGGATGCCGGGAATCCCAAAACCCACGAGTGCGGCGAACCATCAGCCTTCCCTGTCGACGAGCCTCAGGCTTTTGCTGAACAGCATCTGGCCCATTGCGCTGGTGCTGATCTTATCTCTCGCCCTCAAGGTGGATCTGGTGCTGGCGCTGGCGATCACTCTGGCGGTGCTGGTGGTGGTCGAGCGGCAAAAGCCGCGGACCCTGTGGGAACTGTTACGGCGCATGCCCTTGGGCACGGTGCCGGTGATCGTCGGCGCGATGATATTCCGCAGCGTGCTGGAAAGCGGCCACGCCGTCGAAGCGATTTCGGTCGGCCTGAAGGGGTTGGGCATCCCTGTGGCGGCCCTCCTGTTTCTGGTGCCCTTTGCCGCCGGCCTGCTCACCGGGTTGGTGTCACCGGCCTTTGCCATCGGCTTTCCCATCGTGCTCCCCCTGTGTGGGGCCGATCTGGGCCTGGGGGGGTGCGGCATCCTGATGTTCGCCGGAGGGTTGGTGGGGGTACTGGTTTCGCCGTTGCATCTGTGCCTGGCGCTGACCCGCGTGTACTTTCAGGCGGACTGGGGTGGGCTCTATCGCTTTATCCTGCCGTCGGCCTTGCTGATTGCCGCCACGGCGTTCGGCGTGGCCTTGCTGGGCGGTGGCTCTCTCCAAGCTGGACACTGACTCCCCACCAAGTATCGATTTTCGTTTTCGCCGGGTTTCTGGTATAATAAACCTCACAATTTGAAAGGTTTTGGAGATGGTTGCATGGATATTGTCTGGTACGGTCGCGCCTGCTTTCGGTTGAGTGACCGGGGTGTGGTCATCATCACCGATCCCCCCAGCGACGACCTGGGTTACGAGAGGCCTCGCATTCGCGCTGACGTCGTCACCATTAGCCACGAACACCCTGGGCACAATAACCGGGTCGGGTTTCGGGGCGGCCCCCACTTTTTCGATGGCCCTGGCGAATATGAGGTCAAAGAGGTGTTTATCACCGGCATCGAGATGTACCACGATGCGCGGAACGGCGCCAACCGAGGACGCAACACGGTCTTTCTCTTTGACTTTGACGGATTGACCGTCTGTCATCTGGGCGACCTGGGCCACGTGCCCACCCAGCAGCAGGTGGAGGAGCTGAACGAAGCCGATGTGCTGTTGGTCCCCGTGGGTGGGCTGCACACTATCGACGCTTCCAAGGCCACGGAGGTGATCAGCCTCATCGAGCCGCGGATCGTCATTCCAATGCACTACAAAACTCCTTTGGAAAAGGCCAAACTGGATCCCCTGGACAAGTTCTTCAAGGAGATGGGGTTGGCCCCCATTCCGGCCCAGCCCGAGTTCAAGATCACCAAATCCTCATTGCCCGAAGAGACCGAGGTCGTCGTGCTGGACTATTATCGTCCGTAGGGCTTCATCGGCCGCAAAGGTTCCAACCTTTTGTTCCGATCCCTCACGGTTGGAAGAAATCCTGCTGATGGCGGTGTTTAGCTTCGCAGCAATTCGAGCACACTGTCCAGGTCATGGGGCAGTGGCGATTCCAGGGTCAGTCGTCGGCCCGTTTGAGGGTGCAA